>CAZEBL010000018.1:0-20983 GCA_964510325.1 uncultured Melioribacter sp.
TATAGAGAAGCCATTACTTACATTGAACGGAACTATTCCAATTGATCTTAGCTTTGCAACTGTTGCCAATAGAATTAGCAATACAAAGCAAATTAATCTGAAATTAAATTCCAAAGATTTTGACCTCCGTTCATTTGCAAATTTAATTCCAAGAATTTCAGATCAACGCGGAAATTTGTTAACCAATCTTTCAATTACAGGAACATTAGACAAACCTGTTTTCTCCGGTTTCATTAATTTGAATCAAGGTTACTTTAGATCGATGGATACCAATCTACCCTACAACTGCAATGTAAAACTGAATTTTAGTCAGCAAGGATTATTAATCGATACATTAATAGTGGCAAATGCTGGCGGAACAAAATACCCTGGACAAATAAAAGGTTTTGGCTCAATTATTTTTGATGGATTTAAACCGAAAGATATGTCGATTCGTTTTAATGGCGATTTAGCTCTCTTCAGCGATGCCTCACGCTCTACAAGTCCTTTCTTGTATGGCGATCTTCAAATAGGAACTTCGAGCGATTGGTTGTTAACATTACGCAATAATGTTCTTTTCTTTAAGGGAGATATTTTACTTAAAGAAACAAATCTTACATTAACCACTTCGGATCAATCAACTGTAACAAGCAGTAATTACAATGTTATTTATGTTGTAGATTCGAGTAAAATTGATCTGGAACAAATAAGATTTCAAGAAATTCTTGCTTCGGATAATTCAGCGGGTAACAATAATGGAGAAGAATCGATAAGAATTGATTATGAAGTTGGTGTTAAAGTTGAGAACAGTGCACGGATTAATATTATCCTCTCCCAGGCGGTAAATCAAAAATTGTTAGTTGAAATGAGGGGCGAATTAAATTACGAAAGCGTTGCCGGCGAAGTCCGTGCTCAGGGTGCGTTCGATTTAATGAACGGTTCTAAATTAGAATTCTTTAAAACATTTGATGCGGAAGGGAAAATCCGTTTTGAAACCGATGTTACAAATCCTTATCTGGATATTATTGCAACATACACAAGCGATTATATCGACCCGGTAAATCCAAACCTGGCACCACAGGATGTTGCTGTAAAAATTAAAATTACCGGTCCGTTGAAAGACCTTGGTAAAAACCTTGCAAGCAATACAGAAAGTATTGGTGTTTATGTCGGACAGAGAAATATTCAAAACAATGTTAGAGAAACACGATACGATTATTCGGACGCATTTTCATTCATATTAATCGGAAAATTCAAAGATGATCTTACTGCACAGGACCGTGCCCAGGTTGCCGGTCAGACAAATGCTATTGGAAACACTGCAACTTCATTCCTTGGTTCAGTACTTTCAAGTTTCGTTAATTCTGCTGTTGGGGATCTTGTAAACAATATCCAGATAAGTCAAGCCGGCGACTATACAAAGTTCAGTTTATCCGGCCGGATTCAGAATCTTCGTTATAGTTTTGGCGGAACTACGGAAGTATTTCAAAATATCGGTAAAGCCAATCTTAAAATTGAATATCTCTTCAATCCAAAATTTTTGATCCGCGTTGAAAGAAAAGATCCTATTGGGCAGATTTATGTTCTGGATGAAAAAATAAATGAAATGGCATTAAAATATAAATTCGAGTTCTGATGAAAAAAGAAATCAAATCTTACTTTAAAAATCATTCTACGCTAAAACTTAAATCCAAAGAGATTGCTAAACATTTTGGAATTACAGAAGAATATGAATACGCCGAATTGAAAAGTGTTCTTTTCAAATTAACAGAAGAAGGTTTCCTCCAAAAACAAGGGAAGCGTTATTCTCTAAGCGGCTCCGGAACAGATAAATTGATCGGTCGACTCCAGATTGTAGGTGAAGGTGATTACGGCTTTGTTGTTTTGAAGGGTCAGAATAATAAGACCGATGTTTTCATTCCGGGTAAAAATCTTGGGACTGCATTTGATGGTGATATTGTACATATAATTTTGATGGCTAAAAAGCATGGCAAGAATTTAGAAGGCAGAATAATAGATGTTGTAGAACGAAATCAGACTGAAATTGTTGGAAGACTCGAAAAAAGTAAATCGTTTTTTTTCGTTGTGCCGGATAATAAAAAAATTCACCGCGATATTTATGTAGCAAATGATTTCCTTAAGAATGCAAAGGTTGGAGATAAAGTTGTAATTGGAAAAATTGAATGGAAATCTCCCGATCTTAACCCGGAGGGGCAAATTTTGGAAGTGCTTGGCAAATCAGGAACCTATGATGCAGAGGTTGCTTCCATTGCCCGCGAATTTGGAATTGCTTATAAATTCTCTGATAAGATTCTTAAACAAGCAGAATCAATTTCCGAAAATATTCCCGCTGAAGAAATAAATAAACGGCTCGACCTGAGAGAGGCCGTAACATTTACAATTGATCCCGAGGATGCAAAAGATTTTGATGATGCCGTTTCGATTGAATCACTTCCAAACGGAAACTTTTCCGTCGGTATTCACATCGCCGATGTTAGTCACTATGTAAAAGATAACTCCCCCATTTATAAAGAAGCATTAAATCGTGGAACAAGTGTTTATCTTGTTGGTAAAGTAATACCGATGCTTCCCGAAAAATTATCTAATATTATTTGTTCACTCGTTCCAAACAAAGACCGGCTTACATACTCTGTTATAGTTGAAATTACACCCGCTGCTAAAGTTGTTTCTTATGAAATAAAGAAGAGCATTATTAATAGCAAGAGAAGATTTACCTATGAAGAGGTTCAAAAAATAATTGAAGCTGGTAAAGGAGAATTTAGCGATAAAATTCTTCAGCTTAACGACATTGCACAAAAGCTGCGAGCTAAAAGAATTAAGAAAGGGAGTATAAACTTTTTTTCCCCTGAAGTTGTCTTTAAACTGGACAAAAATGGAATTCCTGTTGAAATAAATATTAAAGAGGTCCGCGAGAGCAATAACCTGATAGAAGAATTTATGCTTCTTGCTAATCAAATAGTTGCTGGTCATGTAAACCCAAAACAGAACAAAATCAATAAACCTTTTGTTTATCGAATACATGATTTACCGGACAGGGAAAAGATTTTTGAATTTGCCAGATTTGTTAAATCTCTTGGTTACTCATTCGATCCGAACTCGGCAAATAAATCAAAACAATTTCAACAATTGCTGGAAAGTTGTGAAGGAACTGAAGAGGAAGCTGTAATAAATGAAATTGCAATTAGGTCGATGGCTAAAGCAATTTATTCAACAAATAACATCGGCCATTACGGATTGGGATTTAAGTATTATACTCATTTTACCTCCCCCATCCGTAGATTTCCGGACCTTATTGTTCATAAACTGATTTTTGATTATACAAACAATAAGGAGAATAATTTTTCAGTAGAAGATTTGGAAGAAATTTGCAATCATTCCACCGAAAGAGAGCGAAATGCTATAAATGCCGAAAGATTATCAGTCAAACTGAAACAAATTGAGTATCTGCAAGGTAAAGTAGGGACTGATTTTCACGGGGTTGTATCCGGTATTACAAACTTTGGAATTTTTGTTGAGTTAAGTCATACACTGGCAGAAGGATTAATAAAATTTAGAGATATGGAAGATGATTATTACATCCTTGATGAAAAAAATTATACCATCACTGGTAAAAGATCCGGAAGAAAAATAAGATTAGGCGACAAAGTAAATGTAAAATTAGTACGTGTAGATAATGAAAAACGTGAAATTGATTTTACTCTGTTAGATTAAAAAGAATTTAGAGAGGTCTTATTATGAAAAAAATATATTATACTTTTTTATTCTTGTTAATAATCTCAAATGTTGTTTCTGCTCAGTTT
Organism: uncultured Melioribacter sp.; assembly: GCA_964510325.1. Lineage (GTDB taxonomy): Bacteria > Bacteroidota > Ignavibacteria > Ignavibacteriales > Melioribacteraceae > DSXH01. The sequence continues at coordinate 3,801 of CAZEBL010000018.1, forward strand.
GGACAGAATAAAGTACAGTATAAAAATTATAAATGGTTTTATATTCAATCGAGGCATTTCGATATTTATTTTGCGGAAGGCGGAGAAAAAATTGCAGAGTTTACCGCTACTGTTGCAGAAGATGCAATTGATCAACTTCAAAAGGATGTTAACTACCAGATCAATAATCGTATTGCATTAATTGTCTATAGTTCTCATAACGATTTTGTTGAAACAAATATTACAGATGAGTATCTAAGTCAGGGTATCGGAGGATTTACAGAACCCTTTAAGAATCGTGTTGTATTTCCATTCGAAGGTTCATACGAAAAATTCCGTCATGTTATTCATCACGAACTTGTTCACGCTCTTATGCAGGATTTATATTATGGCGGAAGTGTTCAAAACATAATTTCAAAGGGAATTACTCTACAGCTACCACACTGGTTTATGGAAGGAAGCGCAGAGTTCCTTTCACAGGGATGGGAAACTAATACCGATATGTTTATTCGCAATGCAATTATTAGCGAAGTACTCCCCGATATTAATCAATTAACCGGTTATCTTGGTTACCGGGGCGGACAATCGGTATTCAAATATCTTTCCGATACTTATGGCCGGCAGAAAATTGGCGAGCTAATTAATAAAATACAAGGGATGGGATCATTCGAAGCCGCTCTTAAAGCATCTATTGGGATTACCATTGAAGAATTAAATGAAAGATGGAAAAAAAGTTTAAAGAAAGAATACTGGCCCGATATTGCTGTTAAGGAAGATCCGGATGAGTTTGCAAAAAGATTGACCGATAACAAGAAAGACGGCGGCTTTTATAATTCCAGTCCTGCAATTTCTCCTCAGGGAGATAAAATTGCTTTTATATCCGACCGTGATATTTATCTCGATGTTTATATCATGGAAGTGAGCACCGGTAAAGTATTAAAGAAATTAGTAGAAAGCGGTCGTGCAAATGATTTTGAAGAATTAAATTTGCTACAACCTTCTCTTACCTGGGCACCTGACAATAAAAGAATTGCTCTTTCAGTTAAAAGCAGCGGTTACGATAGAATTAGAATTGTTGATTCTGAAACTGGAAATAGTACTGAACTCCCTTTTCAATTACCGGGTATTGAATCTGTTAATTGGTCCCGTGACGGAAATAAAATTACATTTAACGGACACAACGCAATGCAGTCCGACATTTATGTTTACGATTTAACAACCGGCGCACTCGATAATTTAACAAATGATATTTTCAGCGATTCCAATCCTGTTTGGTCACCGGATGGGAATAAAATTGTTTTCTCGTCGGATAGGCAGAATTATCTGAAAGGGTCTAAACTTGATAATGATTTTGCAATGTCTAATCATAATTACAACCAGCTCGACCTCTATATGATTGATGTTGAAACAAGAGATATTATAAGATTAACGGACTGGCCTTTAAGCAACGAAAGGTTTGCAGCGTTTTCAAGTGACGGAAAAGAATTACTCTTTGTATCAGATAAAAACGGGATTGATAACATTTATAAAAAAACTATTACCGATGTAAAAAATTCTTCAGGGGATGAAAATAAAGCAGCACCAATTACTAATTCTTGGAGCCAGGTTAGTCAGATTTCTGTTTCCGCAGACGGGAAGAAATTAGCTTTTTCTGCTTTATATAAAATGGGTTACAATATTTTCTTGATCAATAATCCGTTCGAACTTAAACTCGATGTAGATTCGTTAAAAGTTACAAACTATATGGCAAGTTTGTTAAAGAAAGACTTAGAACCTGCCAAATTATTTGTTGATGATTATATAGAGAAAGATACTTCCAAAATTTCGGCGGAAGCAGTTCAAGATTCTTCCAAAGAAAAATCTAAAAAAATATTTGTAGGACAGTATGTAGCCAAGGATGATGAAAAAGCAGATACATTAAAAACTACTTCAAGAAGAATTATCTTTGGTGGTATGGACCTGGAGATTGATAGTACTAACATTCAAAAAAGAGAAGAATTATTTAAACAGAAACTGGATTCTGATGGTAATTACCTTGTAAACAGGTATAAAATTAATTTTACTCCGGATTTAATCTTTGCAAACGCCGGTTACAGTACACTCTATGGCTTACAAGGAACAACCGTTCTTTCTTTCAGCGATGTTCTTGGTAATCATCGGTTAATAGGATTGACTTCCTTACAGCTTGATATTAAGAATAGTGATTACGGACTTGCTTATTATTACCTTGAGAACAGATTGGATTTTGGTGTAGAAGCATTTCATACAGCAAGGTTTTTATACCGTTCATCATTTTTCGGAAGTGAATTATACCGTTACAGAAACTTCGGTTTGGTTACTTCTGCAAGTTATCCTTTAAATAGATTCTACAGAGTTGACGGTTCTCTCAGCTTAATGCATGTTTCTTCTGAGAATCTTGATAACCTTTTCGTTCCTTCGGATAAAGCAACTTTTCTTGTCCCGGCTCTCAGTTTTGTTCACGATAATGTTATGTGGGGCTATACTTCTCCTATTGAAGGGACACGTTATAATTTAACTTTATTTGGTAATCCGGGTATCTCCAAAAAAACTCAAAGCTTTTACTCGGCAGTTTACGATTATAGAACATATATGAGGTTCTGGTTCGATAATTCTTTTGTTGTTCGATTATCCGGTGGATTTTCTGGCGGTGCTAATCCTCAAAAATTCTTTATAGGGGGTACAGATAATTGGATAAATCGTACATTTGCTACACAGGATATTCCTGTAGAATCTGCGTCGGACTTTGCATTCCTTTCGCCGGCATTGCCATTACGAGGTTATGATTATGCAGAACAAATTGGATCGAAATATTCATTACTTAATCTTGAATTAAGAATGCCTCTGATTCGATATCTTCTTACCGGTCCGCTCCCAATTTTATTTCAGAATATTCTTGGTGTTGCATACATCGATGCCGGTTCTTCCTGGAATGATACTAAGAAATTACAACTCTTCTCCAAAAATGAGTTTGGTGATACAGTTACTAAAGATTTACTAATTGGAACTGGAGTTGGTTTGAGATTCTTCTTTATTACATTATGGCGATTTGATGTCGCCTGGAAATATAATGTCCAGGGATTTTCTTCACCACGATATTATTTTTCTATAGGATACGATTTTTAAAATTTGGCAAGGTACAAAAGGAATCAATACTTGCTTTTGTGCCTTTATTGTTTATTCCGATTTTTTAGATTCCTTTTTAGAATCAACCTTAGTTTCGCTTTTAGATGATTTGGATTTATAATCCGTTTGATAGAATCCACTTCCCTTGAATATAGGTCCGGCACCCATACCAATAAGTCTTTTTACATGTCCTTTACATTGAGGGCATTCATTTACAGGTTCTTCTGTTATTTTTTGAAACAATTCAAATTGATGTCCGCACTCCAGACATTTATATTCATATGTTGGCATATCTACCCTGTTAATATTTTATAATCGGCTTGCAAAAATAGTTAGTTGATAAATCAAATCAAATTTCTACTTTGTTTTTAATTATTTTTGCATATTGAATATGAAAAAATTCCGGCTTATTAATGAAAAGAAATTTATCTCTTATTTTATTGCTATTCCTAAGCGGTTGCCTTAATTATACACAGGTAACAACAATTAAAACAGATGGATCCGGTAATATGTTTATTCATTACTGGATGAAATGGACTTCTACACGCGATTCGATTGTTGTTGATCAATTAGGATTATTCAACAGAGATTCGGTTTATAAAGAGTTTACTTCAACATTCAGTTCAATAAAAAATGTGGAAGTCTATAAGGATTTTTCTGATAGTACCATTCATGGTAAAGTTGATTTTGAATTCAACAGTCTCGATTCCTTAAATCAATTACCCGCATTTAAAGATTCCAAATTAACAATTAAGGATGGAGAGGATAATACTAAAATCTTTTCTCAATTCATTGCACCAATAGCTACGGGATTTGGAATTAAGAGTAAGAACTTTTCACTTACTTATATTTACTACCTACCGGGTGAAATTCTTAACCATAATGCAACGGAGATTTCTAGAAATAAATTAACCTGGCAGTATTATCAAGACGAGATAGGAACCGGAAAGTATATATCAGCCACATACCGTCCATTTAAGCTAAAGGAAACGCCAGCTTGGATTTATATAATAGCTTTAATTGTATTAGTCGTTGTGGTCGCTTATTTATTCAGTAAAAGGTTCAAATAGAATATTTCCTGTAACTTCTTAATTTATATTGACTTGCAAGTAATCTTAAGATTTGACTGAGGTATATTAATTCTATATATTTGGCGTCTGTTTTTTGTATAACAATTAAAAATCCGTCTTGGAACAAGAACCATTAATTTTTTCTGGAAGATCTAATCCTGAATTAACTGCAAAAATTTGCAAGTACCTTAATTTACGTCAAGGTGAGATAGACTATAAAAAGTTTAGTGATGGCGAAATTTGGGTAAAATTTAAGGATAATATCCGCGGAAGAGATGTCTATATTGTGCAATCAACACATCCGCCGGCAGAAAATTTAATGGAATTGTTAATAATGCTCGATGCTGCAAAACGGGCATCTGCAAAAAGGATTACAGCTGTAATACCCTATTTTGGATATGCAAGACAGGATAGAAAAGATCAGCCAAGGGTTTCAATTTCTGCAAAGCTTGTTGCTAATTTGATTACTGTTGCGGGTGCTGATAGAGTGATTACGATGGATTTACACGCTGCACAAATCCAGGGATTTTTTGATATCCCGTTCGATCACTTGTATGCTTCACCTGTTTTCACTGTTCTTTTCAAAGAGAAAACTGAAGATTTACTTGTTGTTGCTCCAGATATTGGAGGAATTAAATTAGCAAGATCTTATGCTAATAAACTTGATGCAGACTTTGTTGTAATTGATAAGCGAAGAGCAAAGCATAATGTTGTTGAGTATATGAGTATTATTGGTGATGTAAAAGGTAAAAACATTTTACTTGTTGATGATTTAATTGATACTGGCGGGACATTTGTTACTGCCATTAAAACACTTAAAGAAAATGGCGCAAAGAAAATTTATGGCATCGCTACTCACCCGTTATTATCTGGTGAAGCCGTAGAAAAAATAAATAATAGTGAAATAGAAAATTTATATGTTACTGACAGTATTCCTCTTAAAGAATTTAAGAGTAGAAAAATAATTGTCAGAACAGCATCGGAATTGTTTGCCGAGGCAATAATTAGATCAAACCGGAATGAATCAATAAGTTCTTTATTCGAAATAGATAAAGATAAAATTTAGTTTTTAATTATTAGGAGTTATTAAACAATGTCAGAAATAAGTATCAAGGCGAAAAAAAGAATACTATCTACCAAAGGAGCCGTCAATAAATTAAGAAGAAATGGCGAAGTCCCTGGAATATTCTACTCTAAAGGAGTTGAACCGATTCCAATTTCGGTTCAAGAATTATCATTAAACCCACTTGTCTATACGTCTGAAACACATATTGTTAATTTAGAAATTGAAAATGATGAGACAAAGAAATCAATCTTGAAAAATATTCAGTTCGATCCTGTTACAGATAAAATAGTTCATTTTGATTTCCTTGGAATTTCTCTCGATCAGAAGATTGAAATTGAAGTCCCGATATCAGTAGAAGGACAGGCAAAAGGGATTAAAGAAGGCGGAATACTTCAGCAGTCAATGCATAAACTTCGCGTTTCCTGTTTACCGGGGGATATACCGGAGCATATCACAATCAATGTTGCTAACCTTGGTTTAGGTGATTCGATCCACGTAAAAGATTTGTCTCTCACAAATGTTGAAATTCTTCATAATGATGATGTAATTATAGTATCGGTAGTAATGCCAAGAGCTCAGGTAGAAACAACTGCTACACCACTTGAAGGTGCCGGCGAAGAGAAAATGGAACCTGAAGTAATTAGCAAAGGCAAGCAAGCCGAAGAAGAGGAATAATTGAAATTTGCGAGCTGTAATCGGTCTGGGAAATCCCGGTAAAAAATACGAATCAACTCGACATAATATTGGATTTATAATCTTAGACGAACTGGCTGCAAAGTATAAAATTACTTTTAAGTCTTCAAAAAAAGATTACTTGTTTTCGGAGGGTAGTTTACTATCCTCCGATTTTTTTTTAGTTAAACCAACTACGTATATGAATCTGAGTGGAATTGCTGTATTGGATTTTATTTCCAATTACCAGATTGATATAAAAGATGTTTTAGTAATTGTTGACGATGTGAACTTAGAATCGGGTAAAATACGTTTAAGACAAAGTGGAAGCGATGGCGGGCATAACGGTTTAAAATCGATTATTTATTATTTAGAGAATGATAATTTTCCACGGTTACGATTTGGTGTCGGAAATAAATTCGAAAAAGGTAAACTTGCCGGTTATATACTCGATAAATTTTCCAAAGATGAAATAAAAGTTATTAATGAAGGAATTGATTTTTCCATCAATCTGATTTTCCATTTCATAACAGGTGGCTATAAATCGATGCTCGATTATTTCAGCAAGCAAAAAAAATTAAAAACTGATGATCAAAACAACTCAATAGAAGAGCTTAATTAGGAGATTAAAATGATCTGGCTTATATATATTATCCCTCTCTTTGGAATTGCAGCACTAATTTATTCTTACTTAAAAAACGCCTGGATTTCTAAACAGGAACCCGGTACTGAAAGAATGATCGAAATATCAAATTATATTCGCGAAGGTGCCATTGCGTTCTTGAAAACCGAATATAAAGTTCTACTCCTATTTGTTCTATCAATTGCTTTGCTTCTTGGTGTTTCTAATTATGGCCGGGAAGATTCATCCTGGTTAATTGCAGTTTCATTTATCGGAGGAGCTCTTAGTTCTGCTCTGGCTGGATTTTTGGGAATGATGGCAGCTACTAAAGCAAACGTTAGAACTACAAATGCTGCAAGAAAAAGTTTAGGTGCTGCTCTTCAAATCGCTTTTTCAGGCGGATCTATTATGGGTATGAATGTAGTCGGTTTAGGAATACTTGGACTTGGTAGTTTATTACTCCTCTATTCAAATATCTGGGATGTTAACAATACATTTGAACTTGGAAGAATAATAAATGTAATTTCAGGATTTTCACTCGGTGCTTCTTCTATTGCATTATTTGCAAGAGTTGGTGGTGGAATTTATACCAAAGCAGCCGATGTTGGTGCTGATTTAGCCGGAAAAGTTTACGAAGGAATTCCTGAAGATGATCCGCGTAACCCGGCTGTAATTGCTGATAATGTTGGAGATAACGTTGGAGATGTTGCGGGAATGGGTGCAGATTTATTTGAATCCTTTGTTGGTGCAATTGTTGGTACTATGGTTCTTGGTGCAATCTTCGCAAGTCCTGAAGTGCCTGAAGTAGGATTAGAAGCCGTCATCCTTCCACTATTATTAGCAGGTGCAGGAATCATTCTTTCAATTGTTGGAGCATTTTTTGTAAAAGTGAAAGAAGGCGGAAATCCACAAAAAGCATTGAATACTGGTGAGTTTTTAGCTGCCGGTTTAATGGTTGTTGCATCATACTTTATCATTACAAATTTATTGCCGGAAAGCTGGTCATTCGAGGGATTTAATTACACAAGTATTGGAATTTTCTATTCAACACTTATAGGATTAGCAGCGGGAATTTTGATTGGAATAATAACCGAATACTATACGAGCACTGACAAGAAGCCAGTATATGAAATTGCAAGTCAGTCAATTACAGGTGTTGCAACAAATATTATTTCAGGTTTAGGTGTTGGTATGATGTCCACAGCTTTGCCAATAATAATTATTGCTGCCGGGATTATAGGTTCATTTCACTTTGCCAATTTATATGGAATTGCAATTGCAGCATTAGGAATGCTATCTACTACAGGAATTCAATTAGCCGTTGATGCATACGGACCGATTTCTGATAACGCTGGTGGAATTGCTGAAATGTCCGAGTTGCCAAAAGAAGTACGAGAAAGAACAGATAAACTTGATGCTGTTGGAAACACAACCGCAGCTATCGGAAAAGGTTTTGCTATCGGATCAGCTGCATTAACAGCATTAGCATTGTTTACCGCTTACATGCATCAAGCTCAGATAAAAGTAATAGATCTAGCCCAGCCGATAATTATGGGTGGAGTTTTTATTGGGGCTATGCTTCCATTTCTATTCTCGGCTCTTGCAATGGGTGCTGTTGGAAGAGCTGCTAAACAAATGATAATCGAAGTCGGCAGACAATTTAGAGAAATAAAAGGCCTAAGAGAAGGAACAGCAAAAGCTGAATATTCAAAATGCGTCGAGATTTCGACTAAAGCCGCTATCAAAGAAATGCTAATTCCTGGATTGATGGCTGTATTTATTCCGGTTGTTATAGGATTTATTAGCAAAGAAATGCTTGCCGGTTTACTTGCCGGTGTAACTGTGAGTGGTGTACTTATGGCCATTTTTCAGTCAAATTCCGGTGGTGCCTGGGATAATGCTAAAAAATTAATTGAGGGCGGTATTGAAATAGAAGGTTTTACTTATGTAAAAGGCTCGGAAGCACATAAGGCTGCAGTTGTTGGTGATACGGTTGGAGACCCGTTCAAAGATACATCGGGACCCTCTTTGAATATATTAATAAAACTTATGTCCGTTGTCTCTTTAGTTATTGCGCCGCTTATCAAATAGTCTTATTTTTGTAGCCTAATTTATTAACCCTGCTTACATACATTCGCAGTGTAGTAGGCCAAAAGTCCATAGGGAGGTGAAAAGAATGCGAACCAGAAATTATGAAAGTGTTGTTTTAATTAATGCTGCTTTAGAAGATGAACAAATTGAAGCAACAATTTCAAGAATCCTTGAAGTAATTTCCACCAATGGTGGTGAATTAATCGAAGCGGATAAATGGGGAAGAAAACGTCTCGCTTATCCAATCAACAAATCAAAAAGCGGTTACTATCTTGTAATTCGTTTCAAAGCTTCAACCCAACTTATTTCAACTTTAGAACGTAACTACCGGCTGGATGAAAACATCATCCGTTATCTTACTATTGCTCTTGATAAGGAAGCAATGGAAGCAATATCTAAACAAAAAGAATCGTCAAAACTGAATGAAGTCGTTGTTGAAGATTTATCTGACAACAATGAAGGTAATGAATAACAAATTAGACAAGCAAGGGAGGTCACGATGGCTGAATTAAAGATGCCAGAACTTAATAGTGTAATTGTAGCAGGTAACTTAACAAAAGATCCTGTCTTCAGACAAACATCTAATAACACTCCTGTTGTCAATTTTCATATAGCAGCCAACAGAAGATATAAGGACAGCAGTAACCAATGGCAGGAAGATGTTTGCTATGTTGGAGTTGTAGCCTGGAATAAATTAGCCGATAGCTGTAAAGACCGTCTTAAAAAAGGAAGTGCTGTTTTAATTGATGGAGAACTTCAAAGCAGAACTTTTAAAACAGAAGACGGAAAGAACAGAACAGTTGTTGAAATAAAAGCAAAGAGAATTCAATTCTTAAATAAATTCAGCAAGAATATGGAAAATGGTGTCGATATTGCAGTTGATTCTTCAGTTGAAGAATCCGATTACGAAGACAATTCATTCGATAAATTTTTGACTGATGAAGAATCAGATTTAATGAAAAATGGTGATAAACAATGAGAAAAGAAGTAAAACAAAAAAAAGTGAAAAGAACAATCGATAGTTATATCGATTACAAAGATTCTAAACAGCTCCAGAGGTTTTTAACTGACCAAGGTAAAATAATACCGAGGAGAATAACAGGGCTAACAGCTAAACAACATCGTGAACTTGTTACAGCAATTAAAAGAGCCCGTCATCTAGCAATTTTACCATTCGTTTCCGAAGCGGTTAAGTAATAGGGAGTGACACAATGAAAGTAATTCTAAGAAAAAACTTTGATCAGCTCGGTAAAGTAGGCGATGTTGTAAACGTTAAAGATGGATATGCAAGAAACTATCTTATTCCAAGACAGATTGCATACCAGGCAACCGCCGGAAATATCCGTGCTCTGGAAGAAGAAAAAAAGCAAATAATTAAAAAAGAAGCCAAAGAACTTGAATCTGCTCAAAAGCTGGCCTCGGAACTTGAAAAAATATCTATTACTATTCCGGTTAAGGTTGGTGAAGAAGATAAAATATTCGGTGCCGTTACTCACCAGATGATTGCAGATGCAATTAACGAAAAAGGTTTCGAAATAGATAAACGTAAAATTGACATTACAGAACAAATAAAAGCACTTGGTATTTACACAGTTTCAGTTAAACTTCATCCAAGTGTTACTGCTGCTGTTAAAACTTGGGTTGTAAGGGAATAGTATTAATTCTTTCCCTACTTAATTGATAATTTCACAAACAAAATTTTAGACACGGAATGAAAGAAATAAGATTTAGACTGATAATCATTCTCGGCGCTATCGCTCTTAGTTTATACTTACTCTATCCTACTTTTCAAGACTATCAGAATAACAAAGAAGTTGGAAATAAACTTGAATCGTTATCCGATAGTATAAAAAAGAGCAATCCAGTTATCTCTTCAATTGAATTGAAAGAGATTATTCAAAACAAAAAGGATAGCATTCTTACAAGTAATCCTGATTACAAATCGGCGCGAGATAAAAGAGTTAAGCTTGGACTCGATTTACAGGGCGGAATGTACCTTGTAATGGAAGTAAATACTGCAAAATTACTTGAAAGGTTAGCTAAGGACCCCGACGAACAGTTCAAGCAATTATTAATGGAAGCTGAAAAAGAAACTAAATTATCCGAAGAAAATGTTGTTACTATTCTTGCTCGTAAAATGCAAGCTAAAGGAATCCGTTTAAGCCGATATTTTGGCTCTATCCGCGAAGATGATGCCGATATCCAGAAGAGACTTTTAGAACAGGAATCTGATGCTGTTACAAGAGCAATTGAAATTATTAGCAACAGAGTAAATCAGTATGGAGTATCAGAACCTAGTATTCAGAAACAGGGTTCAAGAAGAATTATTGTTGAGTTACCCGGTATTTCAAGAGAGGAAGAAGCTAAAAGACTTTTACAGGGAAGAGCTCTCCTTGAATTCAAGTTACTAAAAGATCCTGAATTCGCTATACCGATTATGAATAGAATTGATGAAGTTCTTGCAGCTAAAGATTCTTCAGCAAAAACAACACCTGTTGATTCAACAAAACAATTAACGGAAGAAGAATTTGCAAGACAACATCCGTTCTTTTCCATAGCAAGATTAATTGATCCGCAAGGAAGAATGGCTGATGTATTTGTCAAAAAATCCGACCGCGAAATATTGAATAATCTATTGAATAGACCAGAAGTCATAAAGGTGATGCCGGATAATGTCGAATTTATTTACGAAGCAAAACCGGAAATATCCGAAGGTGTTGAATATTACAGAATGTATATGGTTAATAAGCAAGCTGAACTTACCGGTGGAGTAATTGTTGATGCACAATCCAACATTGATCCGACAACCTCTGCACCAATTGTTACTATGCAGATGAATGCTGAAGGATCCCGCGAGTGGGCAAGAATTACCGGTTCTAATATTGGTAAGCGATGTGCAATTGTTATGGATGGTCAGGCTTATTCAGCTCCTACAATCCAGAACAAAATTGCCGGCGGAAACTCTCAGATAAGCGGTATTCCAAATCTTGACGAAGCTAAACTTCTTGAAATTGTTCTTAAAGCCGGTGCTCTTCCAGCTCCAATTGATATCATCGAAGAACGAACTGTAGGTCCATCATTAGGGCAGGATTCTATTAGCCAGGGATTTAATTCAATGTGGCTCGGCTATTTAATTATTGCAATATTTATGATAGTATACTATAAGAAAGCCGGAACTATGGCTGATTTGGGGGTAATTGTAACAATCCTTTTAATACTCGGGATATTAGCCGGATTTCAAGGAACACTTACTTTGCCGGGAATTGCAGGTATAGTTCTTACTATGGGTATGGCCGTAGATGCTAATGTACTTATTTACGAAAGAATTAGAGAAGAGTTATCAACTGGTAAGACTGTTAAAGCCGCAGTTGAGAGCGGATTCAGACATTCATTCTCCGCTATCTTCGATTCAAACATTACCACATTTTTTACAGGAGTTATTTTATACCAATTTGGAAGCGGTCCAATTCAGGGATTTGCATTGACCTTAATGATTGGTATTGCAGCAAGCTTATTCAGTGCACTTGTTCTTGTAAGAGTAATGTTCGATTTCATGATTTATAAAGGTTATAAAATCCAAGTAGGTTAATTTTAGGAGATATTGAATAAATGCGATTATTTGAGAATTTAAATATTGATTTCATGAGTAAAAGAAGTCTCTTTTACCTTGTATCATCTGTAATCATTACACTTGGTGCGTTGAGCATAATATTCAGAGGTTTAGAGTTTGGAATTGATTTCAAAGGCGGTTCAGAAATTGGTATCGAATTCACAAATCCAATTGAAATAAGCCAGGTTAGAAGCGAGGTTGAAAAAATTGGTTTAGGAAATGTAGAAGTAAAAACTTTTGGTGGTTCTACCGGAGTTTTATTAAGAACCGAATTACAGGAAATACCTCAGAATATCTTACCTGAAGTTAAATCCAAGATTGAAAATATAATTTCTAACACAATACCCGGTGTTCAGAAACAGATTACTGATTCAACCATCAACTCAATAACATATACTTTTCTGGATGAAGAAACTACCGATAAGGTATATGATAGATTGAATCAGACCGGTTTTCAGACCATTCGCTTAAATGACGACGAAAATAAAAATACTATTGTTGTTAGGCTCGGAATTTCTGACTGGATAAAAGAAACACTCTCAGAAAAATTTGCTGACAATCCATTTACAGTTCTTAAAGAAGAAAAGGTTGGACCTAAAATAGGAAGTGAATTAAAACGTGATGCTGTTCTTGCAGTTTTCCTATCGCTGGTTGTAATTCTAATCTACCTTGGATTCCGTTTCAAATTTATCTTTGCAGTTGGTGCTGTTGCTGCTCTATTCCATGACGTACTTATTACACTTGGAATATTTTCCGTTCTATATGGAATGATACCGGGATTTAATCTCGAAATTACAACAAGCGTTGTTGCTGCATTTCTTACTTTAGTCGGTTACTCAATCAACGATACAGTGGTTGTATTCGATAGAGTAAGAGAGTACTTAAAGATTCATAAAACTTTGCCATTGGAAGAAACAATGAACCGTGCAATTAATAGAACAATGAGTAGAACTATTATTACCGGTTTAACAACACTTCTAACTGTTATTGTTCTGATGGTTTTTGGCGGCGAAGTACTTAAAGGATTTGCATTTGCACTGTTTATTGGAATTCTAACTGGTACTTACTCTTCAATTTTCGTTGCAAGCGCATTCGTTTTAGAAGTTGCTTCACGAACGAACAAAAAAGTTCAGTTTTAGTTTTTCTTTTACGCTTAATAAAAAACCGGCGCTATGCCGGTTTTTTATTTTAAAGATTTCTTGTAAAAAATCATTCCACTTTTAGAACAATAAACGTTACATCATCATATTGATCCTCGTTCCCCCTAAAAGATTCCAGATCGTTCACTATTACTTTACTAATTCTCTCGCTGGTTAAATCTTTATTTGCAATTAACAGACCCTTCAATCTATTAATCCCATATAGTTCTTCCCTATCATTCATTAACTCTGTAACACCATCCGAAAAAAGAAAGATTAGATCCCCTTTGTTCAACTCAAGAGTTATCTCTTCAATTGTAGAGTTGAAGACTTCTCCTTTGTCCAGTCCGATTCCTACGCCCCCAGGTTGAAATATTTCGAGGATATTATTATTTATTCTTATCAATGGCGTATGACCGGCACGGACAAAAGTAATTTTTCTTTTATCGGTATCAATTAGTGCTAATGTTAAGGTAATGAACCAGTTTTTTTCAATCTCGTTGTAAATTTTCTTGTTAATTTCTACCAGAATTTCTTTAGGGGATTTAAGTTCAGAGCAATATAATCTTATCATCGTTTGGATCTTGGACATATAAAAGGATGCGCTCAATCCTTTGCCCGATACATCACTTATAACAACAAACAATTTGTTTTCTGAAATTTTAATAAAATCGTAATAATCCCCTCCAACATGCATTGCCGGAAACATCGTTCCGTAAATATCAAGTCCTTTAATTTCAGGCGACAACTTAGGAAGAAGACTCTCCTGAATTCTTCTGGCATTTTCCAGATCAATTTCAATTTTCTGCTTCTGAATTTCAGAATCATATAATCTTGCACTCTCTATTGAGATGGCAGTTTGACTTGCGGCAGAAATTAATAATTCCATCTCTTTGGATGTAAATTGAGATCCTGAAATTTTTACTCCAAATAACAAAATTCCAATTACTTTCGATTTTATGATTAATGGTACTATAGTGTAGATTTCCTCATCAAGTATAGCTGAAAATCTTCCTTCTGCGGCTCTCTTGAAATCCTGGCGTTCAAGAACCGCTTTTTTACCTAATTGCATTTCGAAAATAAAATAATTTTCAATTGCAGCGTTCTCATCATAAATTTTCAGATCGGGATTGCTAAATCCTTCCTGTCGCACCAAATGATATGCTTTCTCCTTACCAAAATTATTGAGCATTATACCAAAGTGTTTTAATCTAAGGGATTTAACAAAAAGCTGTTCAACAGCATTTAGAATATTATCCGTGCCAACTATTACTGTTACATCATTACTGAATTTAAGAAGGTTCTTTTGAAACAGAAATTGTTCCGGGTAAAATTTCTCTGTTAGAAGATCTTGAAAACGATCCTTTGTAGATTGAAATACTACTGCAAAAACCACGAAGATTACTCCGGCAATAATTCCCTGATATTCCTCACTTAAAAAAGAGCCTATACTCTGACCGATAAAATAAATAATAAGGAAATAAATACCCGCTAATGTTGCAGTTGCTGTTCCATAAATAATTGTATTTCTTATAACATCACTAACATCCATTAAAGAATACCTGAAAATTGAATAACCGAATGCAAGTGGAAGAAGGGCTATAAGTATTATTGGGGTAAAGTATGCCGGATTATTAAAAATTAGACCGGCAATTGACGGGGCTAGAAAATTAGTATAAACAAGTGCTAAAATTCCTACAAGGTATGCAAGCAAAATAATAAAGATTGGAACTCGCTCTTTTTTGGTCTTTAATTTTAGATAACCAATTAACAATAAAATAAAACCGGCTAAAAATCCTACACCATTTAATATTCCGATTAAATTATTCTGAGAAACATAAACTTTGTCGTATTTATTTATATATACAAAAATAATTTTTACAATCAACAATATTATAAAGATGCCCAGAGGAATTAATAAAATTACCTTATCGAACCATTTCTTATTTGAATATGAAAAATCTTTAGGGAAAATCGAAAAGAATTTGAATAGCATAAATGGTAAAAAAATTGCCGCAGCTTGCGATATATTATCAATAAGTAATGGAAGTAATGGAGTTCTAAAAAGAGGATTATCAACCACCATTCCTCTATATAACAAACTTGCCATCGCATTTATTACGAGAATAATACCAATTCTATAAAAGAGCGATTGAGTTTTGCCATCGGGTTTTACCATAATTACGATAAAACCAACTATCAGCCATAGAGAAGAAAGAAGTACAAATGCGAGTCCCTGAATATTAATTAATTTCTTAACCAGCACTGGTGTGTCGAATGTTGTATCGCCTCTTTTAACTGTATAAGTAGCATAATCCCCTTTTTGAACTTTATCCAGAATTTGAGTAGCAGCAAAGGTATTGGTAGCTTTTTTACCATCAATTGCGACAAGAATATCACCATTTCTTATTCCAGCTTGATAAGTAACTCCATCTACTTTTACCTGATCAAAGATAATTTCAAAATTACCGTCAGAATCTTTTTTCTGAACCCAGAGACATTCATCATTGGATTGCGAAGTTATATAATAAATAAAGATAAAGTTGACAATACTAATAAAAGCAAAGAGAATAAATGAGGAAATGATAAACTTTGTTCTATTTGCGATATAAAATCTTTTCAAACTATCACGCATCATTTCACCTTAAGAACCAAACAAGTGATGTCATCGCTCTGTTCTGCGCCGAGGGTAAATTCTTCAACGCTTAATTTAATTTCATCGAGAATTTTTTGAGGTGTATTATCAGAATTTTTCAAAGAAATATTTTCTAACCTTGCATCTGTAAATTCATCGCCGTTTTTATTCATTGCTTCAGTAATTCCATCAGTAAATAATACAACTACATCATCCGCTTGGAGCTGCAATGTTTCAGAAATATATGGGATTGTAGTTGGCAAAACTCCCAAAATCATTCCCCCCTTTTTAAGTTTGATAATATTTCCGTTTCTGATCAATAACGGCGGATTATGCCCGGCATTTACATATGTAAACTTTTTCTTATCGTTTTCGAAGAGTCCCCAGAAAAAAGTAATAAAACTTCCCATTGTTGTATTTTCTGCAACAAGGTCATTCATAAGACACGTTGCTTCAGATAGTGGAAGGTTTTGTTTACAAATTGATTTTAAGAAGGCTTGAAGATTTGCCATTAATAATGCAGCTGGTACTCCTTTTCCAGATACATCAGCAACTGCAATAAGTAATTTATCATTATCGATTTTTACAACATCATAGTAATCCCCGCCAACCATTTTAGCTGAAGAATTAAATGCAGCTATTTCAATGTTAGAAAACTGTGGAATTACTCCCGGCAATAAATTCTTCTGAATATTTCGTGCAGTTTCAAGATCTTTTTCGAGACGTTGTTTTTCGAGTGTTTCGTTAAAAAGACGCGCATTTTCAATTGATATTATTGCAAGACTTCCAACTGAATAAACAAATTCTATATCCGACTTTGAATATGCAAGCTCATTTTTTCTTTTACCAAGTATTATCAATCCCTTCGTAACATTCTTTATCTGCATGGGAACAATTAGATCAATTCCTATTTCAGAAAAGATTTGTAAATCACCATTCAAATTTTCTCGAAGAACCGGTTTAGTAAAACTATTTGCATAGCAATTCTTTAATGCAGAGGTTAATCGCGTTTCGTCAAAACGATTTTCCAGAATTTTGAAAGATCCATCACTACAGGTAATTATTGCGAACTTAGAAACAAACATTTGTCCTATTAAAGAATAAACCAGTAGCTTTGCAATGTTTTCTACCTGTAAAATACCGCTGAATTCTTTA
>CAZEBL010000019.1:0-20914 GCA_964510325.1 uncultured Melioribacter sp.
AACATTAGGATTACCTACAAGAACAACTTTTTCACTAATATTAATTTCACTTACGGAACCATCAAGAATTAATTTACCGTTATTATCAACATTTATAATGTTATCAGATTTCATAAAATCCTTTATTGAAGAATTACTTTAATTTTTTTTGCGAGGTCGTAGCCAACTGCTATTTCCTGTCGATTTTTTTGAACTACAATTGTGCCGCCGGGTAATCGTTCTAAACATTTAATTGTTCCGCCCTCAGTTAAACCTAACCTGATTAATTGAGACCGGATATTACCAGAAGGTAAATTTACAATAGTAACAATCTTTCCTTTTTTTGCTTTATCTAAAGTGCTATTAGGCATTTTTATTATGTTTACAGTTAATATTCGAACATTTGCCAAAAATATTGAACGAGTGACCGGTTGGTTCGAAGCCAAGTTTTTCTGCAACTTCTTTCACCATTATTTCAATTCCCGGTTCAGAAAACTCCTTAATCGCACCACAATTGATGCATATCAGATGGTCGTGACTATTTCGATCGTAGTTTGATTCGTAACGGGTTTTATTTTCACCAAAATTCCGTTTGGAAAGTAATTCACACGAGGCAAGAAGTTCTAATGTATTATAAACGGTTGCACGAGAGACCAAGGAATTATTGCTTTTCATTTTTACGTAAAGTTCATCTGCACCAAAATGTCCATCATAATCTAATGCATACTCAAGAACTTCAAATCTTTCCGGAGTAATTCTATGCTTTTCTTTTTTTAGATATTGCCTGAATTCCTCTATCGCTGCATCATGAGTCACAAATTCACCTACTATTTAGATTTAGTCTACATAAAGTTAGACTCTTCTTTGAAGAAAATCAAATAAAATATCAGTATCTGATTAAAAATTTTTATCAGTTTTTCATTAAAAAACCATTAAAGTCTCATCATAAAGAGGATTAGAGATATTGGCTGTGGTCAGTAAATTCAATCTTAATTTTGGATAGAGAATTGACCGTCAACTCATTAACAAATTTTTCTCTTTCTGAATTTGGAATCAAACATTCAATAATGGTAAAATCGGAAAATTTTGTTTTTTCAATTTTGACGGAATATTTAGAAATCATTCGATGGACGAAATTAGAAAATTCAAAGTCGAATTGAATAGTTGCATAAAAGTAAAGTTGTTGTGTAATCTTTTTAGAAATTTTTATTACTTCGATTGCTGAATCATAATATGCTTTCCCAAGAGGTCCAATACCAAGTTTAGTTCCTCCAAAATATCTTGTAACAATTATAAGAATATTAAAAAGTTTTTCATGGGTTATAGCATTTAAGATTCGTATTCCGGCTGTACCAGTTGGTTCGCCATCATCTGAATACCTTGTAGTACCATTACTTAGGTTGTAAGCATAGCAATTATGGGTTGCATCAAAAAACTTTTTTCTAGTCTCCTTAATAATATTATTTGCTATATCTTCAAATTCAACATGAAATACTTGAGAAATAAAAAGCGAACCTTTCTCTTTGAATTGGAATTCAGCTTTATTAATAATTGTTGTTATATGAAATGGTAATTCTTTCAAAAATATTTTTTTAGAAAATTGATTTTAGTTTTCTGATTATCTAAAATAACAAATTGAACTTTGGCAAATTTATCAAAATGGACTTGTTTAATAAAATATTAATCAAAGGAGCCCGGGAGCATAATCTCAAGAACATTGATCTTGAGATCCCCAGAGATTCTTTTGTAGTAATTACAGGGCTATCCGGTTCCGGCAAGTCCTCCTTAGCATTCGATACAATTTATGCTGAAGGTCAGAGGCGTTACATCGAATCTCTTTCTTCATATGCAAGACAATTCCTAAATCTACTTGAAAAGCCGGATGTTGATTTAATTGAAGGTTTAAGTCCGGCAATTTCAATAGAACAAAAGTCAACAGCAGGAAACCCGAGATCAACAGTTGGGACTGTCACAGAAATTTATGATTTCTTAAGATTACTATATGCAAGGGTAGGAAAAGTATTTTGCTATAATTGCGGGCGTCCGGTCGAGAAGCAATCATCAGACCAGATTATTGAAACAATATTAAACGAATTTGATGACAAGAAAATACATGTACTTGCGCCAGTTATAAGGGGAAGGAAAGGACATTATAGGGAACTCTTTCAGGAAATTATTAGGGATGGATTTTTAAGAGTAAGAGTAGATGGTGATGTAAAAGAAATAATAGATGACTTCAAAGTTGATCGTTACAAGACTCATGATATTGAAATTGTTGTTGACAGGATGAAAGTAAATGTAACTTCGCGTTATAGAATCCGCCAATCGGTAGAAGTAGCATTAAATTATGGCAATGGTAACTTGATAATTAATGACGGTGAAGAAGACCACTGGTATAGTAGAAACTTTGCATGTGCCCAATGCGGAATAGGATTCCAGGAATTAGCTCCTAATTCATTCTCATTCAATTCACCATACGGTTCCTGTCCCGATTGTGATGGACTAGGGGAGAAAAAGGAACTCGATATTCAAATGATTATACCAGATAAGGATAAAACAATTAACGAGGAAGGAATAGCTCCTTTAGGTAAACCGCGTAATATCTGGTTCTTTAATCAACTTGAAAGTATTGCTGAAAAATATGGTTTCAATTACGACACTCCATTAAAGAATCTAAGCGATGAACAATGGGAAGTCCTTTTACATGGCTCTAAAGAAAAAATACCTTTCAAATATACTTACGGTGGGGGCAGAACAGTAACATATATGCATAAGTTCGGTGGAGTTATCAATTACATTAAACATTACTATGATAATACTTCTTCGAATAAAATACGTGAGTGGGCAGAATCTTTCATGAATACAAAAACTTGTTCGACTTGTAAAGGTGGAAGATTGAAAAAAGAGCCGCTTGCTGTTAAAATAAATGATCTGAATATTGCTGATGTTACATTTTTATCGATTGAAAAATGCTACCAGTTCTTTAAGAATATTAAACTTACAGGTCGTGAAGAACTAATTGCAAAACAAATATTAAAAGAGATTACATCACGACTGGAATTTCTTATAAATGTTGGGCTCGATTACCTTACACTTGATAGAAGGGCAAATACACTTTCAGGAGGGGAATCGCAAAGAATTAGATTGGCAACACAGATTGGTTCACAGCTATCAGGAGTATTATATGTACTTGATGAACCAAGCATCGGTTTGCATCAATCCGATAATGTTAAACTAATCAATTCACTCAAAAATCTGCGCGATATAGGTAACACTGTCATTGTCGTTGAACACGATAGAGAAACAATTGAAAGTTCTGATTACATAGTTGACCTTGGACCACATGCCGGTGAACATGGGGGCGAGGTTTGTGTAAGGGGAAAAACTGATGAGATTGTTAAATCGAAAAACGGTATTAATTCCTTAACTATTCAATACCTCAAGAATAAAAAACGTATCGATATCCCAGCTTCAAGGAAGCATACTAACGGAAAATTTATTGAATTACACGGTGCAACGGGTAATAATCTTAAGAATGTTAACCTAAAAATACCGATCGGATTGTTTACCGCTGTTACAGGTGTTAGCGGCTCTGGTAAATCCTCCTTAATAAATGAAACTCTTGTAAAAATACTCTACAAAAAAATTTATGAATCTAAAGTGGTCCCACTTCCTTATAAGGAGGTTAAAGGGCTGGAATATATAGACAAAATAATTGAAATAGATCAATCTCCAATAGGAAGGACCCCGCGCTCTAATCCCGCAACATATACTGGTCTATTTACTCACATTAGGGATCTTTTTGCACAATTACCTGAATCAAAAATGAGAGGATATGCTGCCGGCAGATTCAGTTTTAATGTATCCGGTGGAAGATGCGACGAATGTGAAGGAGATGGTGTCAAAAAAATTGAAATGAATTTTCTTCCCGATGTTTATGTAACATGTGAATCTTGTTTGGGTAAAAGATATAACAGGGAGACTCTTGAAATATTATATAGGACTAAATCGATTGCAGATGTTCTTGATATGACAGTTGAAAGTGCTCTTGAATTTTTTCAGGATTTCCCAACGATTAATAGGAAAATTAAATCCCTTAATGATGTTGGTTTGGGTTATCTAAGATTAGGACAGCAAGCCACAACATTATCAGGTGGAGAAGCTCAAAGGGTAAAATTGGCAACTGAACTTAGTAAAGTTAGTACAGGTAAAACTCTCTATGTACTTGATGAACCTACTACAGGTTTACATTTCGAAGATGTAAGAATATTGTTGAATGTTTTAACTCAGCTTGTTGATAAAGGGAATACTGTAATAGTAGTTGAACATAATCTTGATGTAATTAAAGTTGCAGATTATATTATCGATCTGGGACCAGGTGGTGGTGAATATGGCGGAGAAATAATTGCAACCGGAACGCCGGAAGAAATTAGTGAGAACCTTAACAGTATTACAGGTGGATTTTTAAAAAGAGAATTAACACGCAATTAAAGAGGCAATATGAAAAATACAGTTAATGAATTCCACGCTTATAGATCGGAGATGAACGAAAGAATCCTTAATTCAGGATTCAGAGATTTCAATAAATTCTTTGCACTTGATAATAAAGCGTATATTAATGGTGCTTTATCAGCAAAGACAAAGGAATTGATGGGATTGGTTGCATCAATGGTTTTGAGATGTAACGATTGCATCCTTTATCATATTGACCGTTCCATTCAAGAAGGAGCAACTGAACAGGAATTATATGAATCATTCAATATTGCATTAATTGTTGGTGGTTCAATCGTAATTCCGCATTTGAGATATGCTGTTGAAAAAATGGATGAAATATTCAATGAAAAAAAGAAAAGCCTATAAGCTTATAATCCCTAAATCAATTGTAACTCTGGATAAAAGGGAAAGAATCTTAACAAATCACGGAATAGAAATATCTGATAACACAATCGTAAATATTGCTCCGTTATCAGAATTCAGTATTGAAAATTATGATGGTGAAATCTTCCAGTTCGAAAATTATACAATGATACCGGGATTTGTTCAAACACATATTCACTTATGCCAGACCCTTTTCCGTGGATTAGCGGATGATCTTGAACTACTTGATTGGTTGCAGAAAAAAATATTTCCTTTTGAAAACTCTCATGATAAAAATTCATTACGAATTTCAACACAACTGGGATTGAACGAACTAATTTCCGGCGGAACTACAACCATAGTTGATATGGGAACACTTAATTACCAGGAAGTAATTTTTGAAGAACTTGCAAAGACGGGTATAAGAGCATTTGCGGGTAAATGCATGATTGATATTAACGAATTGTACCCGGATTTCTGCGAGACAACAAAGGAAGGAATCGATTCAACGTATTCATTAGCAAAAGAATTTCATAACTCATCCGATGGAAAAATAAAATATGCATTTGCACCAAGGTTTGTATTATCATGTTCAGAAAAATTATTGCTGGAAACAAAAGAAATGATGACTGAATTCCCGGGTTCATTTTTCCACACACATGCTTCTGAAAATAAAAAGGAATTGGAAGTTGTTAAAAAAATACACGGTAAAGCTAACATAGAATATTTCGATTCAATTGGAATACTAGACGATAGAACTGTTTTAGCTCACTGTATTCATTTAGATAATAGCGAATACAACTCATTAAAAGCTAGGAATGTTCGCGTATCTCATTGTCCTTCTTCTAATCTCAAACTTGGAAGCGGGATTGCTAATATTCCATTCTTGTTATCAAAAGGTATTTCAGTTTCATTAGGAGCGGATGGAGCCCCTTGTAATAATTCTTTAAGCATATTTAAAGAGATGCATTTGAGTGCGATGATTCAAAAACCGATTCACGGCCCAACTTCCATGGATGCAAAAACGGTATTTAAACTTGCTACAATTGAAGGAGCGCGGGCGTTACATATGGATAATGAAATCGGAAGTATTGAGATAGGTAAAAAAGCTGATCTTGTATTACTCGATCTTGATAAGCCGGACCAGCCACTCAACGATGGTGATGACTCTGTTTATTCGAAGATTGTCTATTCTGCTAGTAAAGAGAATGTTAAGCATGTTCTTATTGACGGTGATTTTGTAGCTTCAAATGGAATTTGCAATATTTACGAGGAGCAAAAATTAATTTATGATGGTAGAAAAGAATTAAGAAAATTAATTCAACGTTCGTAATTACTGATTAAATACGGAGTTTCTTTGAAAATTATTTTTGCAAGCCAGAATCAGGGAAAAGTAAAAGAAGTAAAAAATATTTTTAACAACTCTCCATTTGAAATCATTTCACTTTATGATCTCGGTAATAATATTGATATAGACGAAACGGGAAAAACATTTTCTGAAAATGCCTGGATAAAAGCAAAAGCAGTCTACGATCTTTACAATGAACCAACAATCGCAGACGATTCCGGATTAATAATAGACCAGCTTGATGGAAGACCCGGAGTAATTTCTGCAAGGTATGCCGGTGAAAAATGTACTTACGAAGAGAATAACTTAAAAGTTATTAGCGAACTCTCCAGTTTTCCAGAACCCCACAAAGCAAAATTTGTAAGCACCGCAGTTTATTACGACGGTAAAAATAAAATTGAAGCTGTTGGCGAACTTCATGGTATTATTATAAAAGAACAAAAGGGAACAATGGGTTTTGGTTACGACCCGATTTTTATTCCAGATGGTTTCAATATTACAGTAGGCGAAATGGATCTTGAAACAAAAAATAAGATTAGTCACCGTGCCGGTTCTTTCAATTTGCTTAGACAGAAATTGAGCACATTATTTGTAGATTGATAGTTATACTAAATATATATTTATTTCAAGTAGAAGAATCAATTACAATGTAATGAGGAAGTTATTATGGAATGGCTTCTGATAATTCTGTGGCTTTCAATAATCAATGGCGCGTTAGGTGGTCAGTATGTTTTAAACTGGATGGGTAACCAGCGGCGATTCGTTGGTAATCAACCGGTAGGAGTTTCTCCCGGTGTAATGACGTGGTGGCGCGAGCTTTCTAAATTAGTCTGGGCTTTAATTGCTGTATTAATAGAAGTAATTAGAGGTAAAAAAATAAAGTATTTATGGCCTGGATTTATTTCGATGATCACAATTATCATTTGTGCATTTACCGGTGTAATAGAGAACATCGGATTTTTCTACTTGCCAAGGTATTACTCTCCACATCTGTTTGCTCCTTATGTAAATGTATATTTAGCATTCCTTCCTTTCTTTGGAAAATTTCTTTTTGATGCACCGATTAGAAAAGAACACTGGATTGGAATAATTCTAGTTATAACAGGATTAACAATTCCTTATTTACCAAGAATATTAGGTGGAGTTACAGATGCAAGAGCTGTGCTGGATGGAACTGCTATTACATGGATAATTATCATTAATTGCTGTTTGTGTTCACAACAAATTCTTAATAATAAAACTGTTCAAACAGCATTGCCGGGTGTTGAACCAAATGCACTTGTCGTTTGGCGTGAGATCTGGAAAATGATATTTATTACTACCGCATTATTTATTATGCCGGTTATTGGTAATATGATTAATGTAAACCTACCAGAAAAAATTGAATCGAAGGTATATGAAACACGCGTTATTGCTAAGGTGGACAGTAACCAGAAAATCTATTTATCAAATTTTTATTCTGAAAAAGATGGTGATTATTATTTATCATCAAATCTAAATAATGAGCAGAAAGAAGGGATTAAAAAAATATTTACCGCGATAGAATTTCACAGATTCTTTTCTTTATTCGACGGATCAATCATTCCCAATAACTGGTGGCCAATACTATTTGTAGTATTAGCCGGATTAACCGGATACATCTACAGTTTTGGATTTTTCAAACTGGCAAGATTTGCTGCTCACTTCTGGGTCCCTTATACAAATGTTTATCTGGCAATAATTCCATTTGTTATGTTTTTATTCGGTGAAAATGTTACAAGTTATCAAATAATTGGTGCTGTTATTACAACTGCTGGTTTAATGGTCGGTGTTTCTGATTATAAACGTCACAAAGTTGAAGAGATAAAAAAGACTTACCAATAGGTTGAGTTAGATGAACAAAAAGAAGTACATAACATTGATAATATTCTTAATAGTATCTCATGGTATGCTGGCTGCTAATCAGGATTCGTTAAAAAGTAGAATTCCAATTTCAATTAAAGCCGGCTATAAAGCTCCCTCTGAAGGAAACTATCACAGTACAAACTCCGGATTTGGTTTAAGTCTATCCGCAAGGTTTCTGTTTAGTAACAGATTTAGTATACATCCATCTTTTGTTCTTTGGACTTCCAAATATAAATTTATTAATCCCTGTCATGAAAATATTACATTAAAAAGTATATCAGCTTTGATCGGATACCAATTTGACATTAATGAATTTACAATTGAACCGAAATTAGGTTTAGGGCTTAGCAAAGCTTCTGATACTCACAAACAGTTATTTACTTCATTTTTAGGGGTGGGCTTAAATTATAATTATGATGTGGATATTCAAATTCAGTTAGATATTCTTCAACAGAATGCATTCGTTTTTGATGTAGGCGGATCTGGGCCGTCATTCGATAATATTTTGTTATTATTTGGATTTGAATTTACACTATGATTTATGTGCTATAACAACCTGAACCAGACCGAATGTGAGTGAATGCTTTTCAACTTTAGCAAATCCACTTTGCTTCAATAAATCGACAAGATCAATTTTTTCATCGAATTCATTTACAGATTCGGGTAGGTAGGTATATGCCTCGCGGTCCTTTGAAATAATTCTACCAATAAATGGTAAAACCTTGTTGAAATAAAGTAAATAGAAATTCCTTATCAGTTTATTTGAAGGGAGTCTGAACTCAAGTATGGTTGCATTTCCATTTTCCCTAAGTACTCTATAGAATTGTTGAAATCCTTTGAGCAGGTCGTAAAAATTTCTTACACCGAATGCTACGGTTATGTTAGTAAAAGTTTCATCTTTGAATGGAAGGAATTCTGCAACACATTGCGAAGTTCTCCCTTTTATCCATCCAACCTTTTTATCGAAAAGGTGGAGCATATTAATTGACAGGTCAGCACCAAAAATATTTTTCACCCCAGATTTATTAGCAGTAATTGAAAAATCACCTGTCCCGCATGCAATATCCAGAAGAGACGAATTACTATTCATTCCGCTAAGTTGAATAGCTTTCTTACGCCAGTAGAAATCAATGCCAAGACTTAAGAAATGATTTAGAAAATCGTATCTATAAGAAATAGAATCGAAAATTCTTTTGACACGTTCTTTTTTGATTTGAGTTTCTTCCATTTTAGAAAATTAATTGTTACCTTTTTCTTGTAAAAATATGGATTAAGTAATGGACAAATACTTAAAAGCAGTAAAGCAAAATATCTGTTCTATCTGTGTCGATTCTAATGAGAAAGGAAGATGCACGCTTAATGAAAAAGAAGCTTGTGCAGTTGAATTGTTTCTTCCTCAATTAGTAAATGTAATTCATAACAACAAAAATGAAGAACTAGTAAAAATATATAAAACTATGAAAGAAACCGTTTGCAGTGAATGTCTGGCTCAGGATAATGAAGGATATTGCTACCTCCGCGAAGATGCTAACTGTTCTCTCGATAGATATTTTTACCTGATAGTTGAAACAATACAAAAGGTTGATGCCGGAATACTAACCTGATGATTTCTCCAAATCATTTTGATTAATATTCAATTTCTTCATCTCTGTTGCTGTAACTTTCCACCGGTTATATATTATCTTACCGCTCCATAGTGTAAAGAACATAAATAAAACACCACCAATTAAATCGATTACATAATGATATCTTAAATAAACAGTTGCAAATATTAATAATGTTCCGTTAATCAGAAAAAAATATTTTATACGGCTATTAAATTTGAACGAAAGAATTATAACTAAAAGTGTCATTTGTGTGTGTCCGCTGGGGAACACATCGCGTTGAACTATTTGAGCCGGGTTAAACGTGCCGGCTGGAATCGATTCACCGGAATTTACTATTTCTCTTAGAAAATCGGTTAAAAATAATCCGGGCATTTCTAAATTATTAGTTGCAAAATCGTGAAGTGTAAATCTTGGTCCAATTGCCGGAACTAATAAGTATCCAATAAATGAAAGTATAAAACCATACACAATAATAAAGGCGCTATAATCCAGTTCTTTAATTCGATCTCCAAGAATAAATTCTATTCCTAAGATAACCGGCAGAAAGAAGAATGTTGCATAAACAATCTGAAGTATTTCCGTTAGTAAAGGATTCGAAATTTTATTTAACTCAACTGTCGGGTCTGTACCGAAAATGAACCGGTCGATTGAAATTAGCAGATCATCATAAATTACTCCACGTATTGGATCGACCATCAGGTATAACTCCTTGAAAAAAACTAATATCAATGGAACAAGATACCAGTAATGGAGTTGTTTCCAGATTTTGCTTTTTTCTTGCTTAATTTTATACGTAATTAAAAATATTAGTATGATTATAAAAGCATTAATAAATAAATTAATCTGCCAGTATTCAATACGATCGATGTATGCTAAGTTAATAATAGAAAGCAGAATGCAGAATGCAATTACAACTATGTCGGTTGCGTTTAATAATATCAGTTGCGAAGTAATCCGTTTCATTATCAAAGGAACGCAAAAGTTATAATTGATAAATAAATACTTAAACCGAAAACATCATTCATAGTAGTAACAAAAGGACCGGTAGCAACAGCCGGATCGGCTCCGAATTTTTTAAGGATTAGCGGAATTGATGCACCAACAACAGTAGCAAAAATCATAATTACCAAAAGGGAAATTGAAAGAACTATAGAAAATTTTATCTCAGCATTAAAAAGGAAATGGGTTGCAACTATAAGAATTACTCCGCAAATAATTCCATTAAACAATCCAACAACAAATTCTTTAAATATTTTCTTATAGCTGTTGCTGAACCAAATATCATGTTCGGACAATCTTCTAACCATAACAATTGCAGCTTGAGTGCCGGAACTGCCTCCCATTGCCATAACTATTGGAATAAAAAAACTGGCTATTAGAATTTTTTCTATTGATGCCTGGAATGAAGCAAGCACAACAGCACTTATCAATTCTCCGAATAAGGCAACAAAAAGCCATGGGAGTCTTATCCTAGAAATCTTGAATGAACTATCGCTAATCTCTTCTTCTTCCGATAATCCGGCAAACTTCTGGATATCTTCTTCTGCTTCTTCGCCAATTACATCCACAATGTCATCAATTGTTATTCTGCCAAGAATTATTCCATCGTTATCAACAACAGGAATTGAAACCAGATCATACTTCTTCATTAAGTTAGCAACATGTTCCTGATCGTCATCAGGCTTGACAGTAATCAAATCTTTCTCTAAAATATTCGTAACTTGTGTATCAAGCGGATGTATAAGCAACGATTTAAGAAGAATGAATCCAATTAATTCATTATTATTTTTAGTAACAAATATGTAATAAATATGGTCAATATTATCAGCTTGTTTTCTTACTTCTTCAATTGCATCGGCAATAGAAGCATCTTCTTTAACGCTAACAAAGTCGCTACTCATTATTCCACCGGCAGAATCATCCCGGTATTTTAAGAGTTCTTTTACTTCTTCAGAAGATTCCGGTTCTATATATTCTAATACCTGTTCTGCAACTTTTTCGGGTAATTCACTTACTATATCTGTTGCATCATCTGTATCAAGTTCATCAACAATGTCGGCAATTTTTTCGGCAGTTACATCTTCAAGAATTTTTTCTCTCAGATTATCATCAAGTTCCACTATTACTTCGCTTGCTGTTTCGGTATCTAAAGTACCGAACGCAAACTTTGCTTCATCTTTATTAAGATGATTAATAATTTCTGCGATATCAGCAGGATGTATATCTTTAAAGATACTTAATAAACTCTGAGCGGCTTCCTCTTCTATAAGAACCTTAATATTGTCAATTATTTCCGGATCTTCTTCAAGAAGGTCATGCAGACTTTTTAATTCTTCAGCCATCCGGGTTCTCCTTTAATAATTTTGTAAGTTCAATAAAGTGATCGATTGATAATTCTTCAGCACGTTTGTTCAATAAAACTGAATTGACATCATTAATACTTTTGTTAAAGATACTGTTATTTAAAGAATTTTTGAGCGTCTTTCTTCTGTTTCCAAAAGAAGCTTTAACAACTTTAATAAAATCAATGTCTTTTATTGCTGAATTAGTTTCTTTATCAAACTTTATATGTACAATTGCAGACCAAACGTTTGGCTTAGGATAAAAAACATTCGGAGAAATCTTAAAACACAATTCTGTATTTGTAAAATAATTCAACAGCACACTAAGTATTCCATAATCTTTACTTCCTTTTTTTGCTGTCATCCTTTTCGCTACCTCGTACTGAACCATCAGCATTGCATCATCGATATGTTGGCGATTGTAGAATAATTTGAACAATATTGAAGAAGTAATATTATATGGAATATTTCCTATAATCCTTATTTTATTATTACTTAGCAAAAGTTTTTCTAATTCAATTTCAAGAAAATCCTGATGAATAACATTTAGACCTGGAAATTCGTTTCTTAAGTTTTCAATTACCCTTGCATCAATCTCAACTACAGTGTAAGGACCAATTTTTTCATATATTTTTCTAGTAAGTGCACCTGTACCGGGTCCGATTTCTACAATGCTTTGATCTTTTTCTGGATTAAAATTACTTACAATTTTCTCAACAATATTTTTATCAGTTAAATAGTTTTGTCCGAATCTTTTTAAGGGTCTGATCTTTGACGGCATTCAATAATACTCTATAAATCTGAGAAATCTTAATCCCAATATAATGCTTAGCTGGTTAATATTATTTATATTTAATAAACGGATGGAAATAAAATCGTGGCATTTTTCGAAGTATTTTTTCTAATAGTTATCTCCCTTTATTTTTTAGAACTAATCATATTTTCGATTGGTGCTACTTTTACATTTCCAAAATTAAAAGATGAGGAATTACCAAAAATATCGATTATTGTTGCTGCAAGGAACGAAGAGGAAAATATTCTTGATTGTCTGGAATCGCTAAACAAATTAATCTATCCTGATAACAGAATTGAAATTATTATTGTTAACGATCATTCTACCGATAGGACCGGCGAGGTAATCAATTCGTTCATTATAGATAAACCGAAGTTCAAAATGTTGATTCCAGAAGAAGCAATTGGTTCGCTAAAAGGGAAGACAAATGCACTTGCTAACGCAATTAAAATTTGTAAAGGTGAAGTAATCCTTACAACCGATGCAGATTGTACTGTTTCACCTCAATGGGCAAAGACGCTCGCTTCATACTATCAGAAGGATGTAGGATTTGTCGGAGGTTATACTACACAGAATGATAGAACCGCATTTGGAGGGATGCAAGCAATCGACTTTATTTACCTTTTAACTGTTGCAGCCGGGGCAATAAATCTTAAAAAACCTCTAAGCTGTATCGGTAATAATATGTCTTATAGAAAATCTGCTTATGATGAAATAGGAGGTTATGAAAAATTAAAATTCTCTGTTACAGAGGATTTTAATCTGCTAATGGCAATTAATAATTTGAAGAAGTATAAAATAATCTACCCTCTGGATTCTGGCGGATTAGTTACCTCTAAAGCTTGTCCCGATCTTAAATCTTTGTTCTGGCAGAAAAAAAGATGGGGAGTTGGAGGTGCTGAAAGTGATTTTATCGGTTACATTGTTATGTTGTGGGGATTTCTAACACATGTCTGCATGTTATTAACTCCTTTCTTTTTCTCAACTTCGGCTTTATATTTGTGCCTCTTAAAATTGTGTATTGATTATTTCTTTGTTTTGCCGGTTTATAAAAGACTCAACCTTAAAATACGTTTGAGTCATTTCCTGGCATTTGAAATCTACTTTATTATTTATGTTGTACTTCTTCCTTTTGTTGTTCTGCCTAACCGAAATATTAAATGGAAGGGAAGAGAGTTCTAGTGAATGTATAATGAAGAATGAACAATGTACAACTTAAGATTGGTTGTAAATAATTATGGATACTCTTAACTAAATAGCTCTAATAAAATTCATATTACTGAAATGAAAAAAACAATTCTCTTATTCTTCATTATAACGATATCAACATATTCACAAAATTTAGAATTATTCCCGGGTAACCTGAATATTCAACCATTTATTGCAAATACACTTGAACCTAAATTAGGATTTCTATTTCAGCTTTCAAAGAATGAACTCCGTTTAGATATTGGCAACTCTATGGATATTATTCATTATATAAAGAATGAAAACGAAGTATTATCATTGGGAGCGGACTTATTCACTTATACGCTTTTACGTGGTGAAAAAGATTTTCATTTTCCGGTTGATGCTGTTGATTATTTATTCGGAATAAACGGAAGCTATAAAAAAGTTGAAGACCAATTTGAATACGGAGCTCGGGTTCGTATAAGTCATATAAGTGCCCATTTTGTTGATGGACATTATGATGCTTCAAAAGGGGCGTGGCGCGATGGATTAAATCCGCGTGTTTACAGCAGAGAATTTATCGAACTAATGCCGTTTGTAAAATTCAACTCGCTGCGGGTTTATGCCGGACTTACATATCTTTTCCACGTTACACCGGATTATCTTGGTAAAGATATTTATCAGTTGGGGTTTGATTATATGGATAATCAATTTACTTCTGAAACCCTGTCGCCATTTCTCGCTTATGATTTCAAGCTTGTAAATCTTAGCAAGTATTCTGCTAACCATTCATTTTCAGCCGGAATAAAATTCGGCAAACCTGAGGGACGAGGTATAAGCATCTACTTTAATTATTACTCAGGTAAAAGTATTCATGGGGAATATTTCGATTTTACAAAAACATATTCTGCAATTGGAATTAATCTGGATCTATAATAATGCCGGAAGAATATTCTTTTTCATCGCAACAGGTTACTACAGATAAACCAAGAAAAAAAAGTTATCTGATCCATATCATATTATTTGTAATTACTTTCATTACAACCATAATTGCCGGGATGGAATGGACAACAGGTAAAATGGGTCCTTATGAATTTGCAGATATGGTTCAAGGACTCCCTTATGCGCTTTCAATTTTGTTTATACTTACATTTCATGAATTCGGTCATTACTTTGCAGCAGTTTATCACAAAGTAAAGGCAACGCTTCCATATTATATCCCATTTCCTCCAATACCGGGTTTTTTCAACTTCGGAACAATGGGTGCTGTTATTAGGACAAAATCGGTAATTCCAACAAACAGAGCCATTTTTGATATAGGTGTTGCTGGTCCTCTAGCCGGATTTATTGCAAGCACTGCTGTTCTAATTTACGGATTTACTCATTTACCATCAGTTGATTACATTCTACAAATTCACCCGGATTACTTTACACCTGCATACGGAAAAGATGGAATTCATCTGGAATTTGGTGGCACTATTTTATTCGAAATATTAAGAGCTCTCTTTACAAATACAAATGAGTTTGTTCCTCCTATGTCCGAAATTTATCACTATCCCTATTTATGTGTCGGCTGGTTTGGTCTGTTTATTACTGCTATGAATTTAGTCCCGGTTGGTCAACTGGATGGTGGTCATATCATCTTCAGTATGTTCGGTGAAAAAATTCATGAAGCAATTGCAAGCATCTCTATGATCGGGTTGGCATTTCTTGGTATCTCAGGTTTATTAAGCTCACTATTGAATTATGATTTTGGATTTGGATGGACAGGATGGCTACTCTGGGCGTTTATTTTATATTTCGTTATTAAAGTTAAGCATCCACCTGTTCCGCATTTCGAAAAATTGAATTCAACAAGAATGACTTTGGGCTTTGTTGCAATAATTATTTTTATTCTTTCATTCTCACCATCTCCTTTTATTATTACAATGTAAAAGTAGATGTAAAATTAAATTGTCTTGACATTTACTTATGCGATTTCTACTTTTGCCTCAGCTAAAAGGAAAAAATTATAGAAACATTGCTACTTTAATTTCTACAATCTTTTAATTTATAAACAAGGCAATATTTCTATGTTTTTTTCTTTTTTTATACAATTCAAAGTTACTTGCCAAAAGGTTTTGAATAAAATCAAGTCAGTTCATTTCTTAATAATCCCCTTGTCAATATTCATTTTAATTGCATGTGAAAAAATTCCAGATGGGGTTGTTGAACAGGAAAAACTTTACTATAACGTAAAGACTATTTCAGCACCGGCTAATTTTAGTTATTCTTCAGTGGATTCAATCCTTATAACAGCAATCGAATTTGATAATTCCAAATATATTAGCAAAGTATGGTTACAAATTAAATCTGCAGATGGAAGCACAACAATTACATCATCATCCCAGATGTTTGATAATGGTAATACATCTTTGAATGGTGACCAGAAATCAAATGATAATATTTACTCTGCAAAGATTGGAATTAGTAAAAAGTATGCCTCAGGCAGATATTACATTAATTATTATGTTGAAGATAATGTAAAACCGGTTACAGAAAATCTGGCTAAAGTTGCATCATATTACTTTGATTACAACAACAATCAGATTAGTTATCCTCCTGTAATTTCCAATTTAACAATTCCAAACTCTGTAACAAGAGGGGAGACTTTTATTTTCACTCTAAAAGCTGAAGATGGAAACGGACTCGGGGATATTTCACAAGTCTATTTCAAATTATTCAGACCTGATGGTTCTCAGGTTGATCCGCAAAATGGATTGGGCTATTTCTTAATGGTTGATGATGGTAACTTCGATACTTTTGGCGATAGAACTGCCGGTGATGGAATTTATTCTTTCAAAAATTCTTTTTCTGCTACAACTCAAACCGGTCAGTGGAAGTTTGAATTCCAGGCAAAAGATAAAAGTGGAAATCTGAGCAATACAATCATTCACATGATGACCGTGAACTAAAATGAAAAAAATTTTCCTTACATATTTTCTATTTATCATAAATTTATCGGCACAGTCGATCCCTGTAAGTTACGAATTAACTCCTAAGACTCTTTCAAAAACCGAGGATTCCTATCCTTCCGGCAATACTACTGAAAGAATTCTTATTCAGGATAATACAATCTGGCTCGGAACTTCGAGAGGATTAAGTAAATCTGTAGATGGTGGAAATACATGGACAAACTATTACAAAACCGAACCTTTTGGCGAAAAGAGTATTTCAGCAATTGCTTATAAAAACGGTGTTATCTGGGCGGCTCTCTGGTCGTCAATAACTGTTGGCGGCTCTTCTGATGGTGCCGGTGAGGGATTAGTTTATTCTACTAACAATGGTAATAATTGGACCCTTATTCCTCAACCAGTTGATAAAATGACAGACTCATTAATTCAATACGGGAATAATGTAATCAAAGCAGTTCCTACAACTGTAACGGGACAAAATTTTACTTATGGAATCGGTTTAACAAAAGATGCCGTGTGGATCGTATCGAGAGCTGGTGGTTTAAGAAAATCTACAGATATGGGTAAAACATGGCAAAGAGTCTTATTACCACCTGATAATTTGAATTCCATCAAACCGTCAGATCAACTAAATTTTGAATTAAGACCTAAAGCCGGTGATAAGGGAAATAACAATCACATTCCTGTTTCAATTTGTGTTGTCGGTGATGATACATTGTATGTAGGCACCGGCGGCGGAATAAATAAATCTACTGATGGCGGAATTAGCTGGACAAAAATGAACCGGACTAATCAGTCAAATCCTATTAGCGGTAATCACATCTGGAAGATTTCTTATAATCAGTATGATAATTCTATCTGGGCTGCAACATGGAAGGCAGAGGGGCAAACCGAATTCTGGGCTATTAGTTTTAGTAACGATGGCGGAAAAAACTGGAACATTACATTACCAGATTCGCGAACAATGGATATTACTTTTAGACCAATTTCTACTAATTCAGCAGATGTAATTGCAGCTACACAGGATGGTCTATTTAGATCGAGCAACAATGGAAAGACTTGGTTTGCTTCA
The DNA here is from genome assembly GCA_964510325.1 of uncultured Melioribacter sp. GTDB lineage: Bacteria > Bacteroidota > Ignavibacteria > Ignavibacteriales > Melioribacteraceae > DSXH01. The sequence goes on from CAZEBL010000019.1 coordinate 18,007, forward strand.
CCTCAAATTTATGATGATGCTTCAAAAATCCCGGTTAACACAAATCATTTCAGAGCTGTACAAAATCAGATTGTGAATAATGAAACTGCACATATCTGGATTGGTTCTCTTGCAAATGGTTTAATCCGTTTTGAAGATAAAAAAAGTATGTGGAATGGTAGCTGGAAAGTATTTCTCAAATCAGGTGAATATACAGTTAAGAAAGAAAGTTTTGCATTCCCAAATCCTTTCTCTCCGGTTTCAAGAACCACCAGAATTAAATATTCTACAGAAAAAAATTCCGATGTTACAATTAGAATTTTTGATTTTGGAATGAATCTGGTTAGAACATTAATTCAAAATGCATCGCGTGGACAAAGCGAAGAACAATTTGAAAACTGGGATGGTAGAGATGAAAGTGGAAAGATAGTACCAAACGGTGTCTATTTTTATAGAATAGATATCGGTTCCGACGAACCCATTTTTGGTAAAATTATGGTCTTGATGTAGAAAAGGAAAATCTGCAAAGTGAAAAAAATTATAACGATTATATTAATATTATTTAGTGTTGTTAATGCCCAGCCGCAATTTTCGGCAATCAACAGTTTACCCGGTGCTTTCAGCAGAATGGGATTCGGATCAAGAGGAATGGGAATGGGTAATGCACTTTCAGCTATTAAGGAAGGTAATTTAGTCGCTTATTATAATCCGGCTTTAGCATCCTTTCAGGAAGGGAATTCGTTTCAAACATCTTATTCAATTCTATCACTTGACAGATCATTAAACTTCTTAAGTTATACACGTAATTTTGAATTCGGCAAAGTTGAAACTCCTGATGGCAAATCCAGGCCAAGATCAATTGCTGGTATAAGTGCCGGAATTATAAATTCAGGTGTTTCGAACATTGATGCGAGAGATGCTCAGGGAATTAGCACAGGGACATTATCAACCTCTGAAAACCAGTTTTTTGTTGCGGTTGCAAACCGGTTCTCAGAAAAACTTGCAATAGGAATTGCATTTAAGTTCTACTACTACAAGTTATACGAAGATTTTAGTTCTACTGGATTAGGATTTGATATAGGTGCACTTTATTCATACAACGAAAATCTAACTTTTTCTTTTGTTATTAAAGACATTAATAGTAAATACGATTGGGACAGCGGAAAAATTTACGGGCAATCCGGAAGGCAGAGTAAAGACAAGTTCCCATTACTCACAAGAATCGGCGCCTCTTATAAATTTGATGATCCCAGATTAATTGCAGCAATAGAATTTGAGAATACAAATGCAAATACAAAATATTTACGAGCCGGTGTTGAATACAATATTTATGAAGATCTTTTTTTGCGTGCCGGTATTGATAGATACAATATTATAAATTCTGATGTACCCGTTAGACCATCATTAGGTTTCTCATATTTTCATTTATTTAATTCATACCGTATTGGAGTTGATTATGCATTTGTAATAGAACCATATTCAAACGGTGATCAGCATATTATTGGCATTAGCGTTAATTTTTAAATTATGATTAGAAAAATATTTTTATCGGTATTATTTTTTTACAGTTTAGTATCAGCACAAAGCTCTGGAAATAGTGGAGTTGCATTCCTTAAACTCGGATCCGGATCCCGCAATATTGGAATGAGCGATCTTGGAATTGTTGCCGGTAATGAATTGAATGCGGTTAATTATAATCCTTCAATATTATCCATATTGAATAAAACGCAGTTAACATTCTCGCATAATAGTCTTATCCAGGATCTACGTTCTGAATTATTCGGAGGAAGTTTTAATGCATTCGGTATTCCGCTGGCTGTTATGATAAATACTACAACTATTTCCGATATCGAAATAAGAAACATACCGGGTGAAGCAATCTCAAAATTCAATGCAAATTATTTCTCCGCCGGGCTTTCTGGTGCAGTAGAGCTTCTTAATAATTTTCATACCGGGTTTACAGTAAAATACCTCTATGAAAATTTATACTCTGATGAAGCCTCCGGGTACGCATTAGACCTTGGAGTAACATATACGGGGATAGCAGATGGACTTACAATTGGAGCTTCTTTACGTAATATGGGGTCAATGAATCAATTAAGAAACAAAGCTACAAAACTACCAGAGGATTTAAGATTGGGCGCGTCATATTTAATCGATTTTAGCACTGTGAAATTCATTGTAAACCTACTCGGTGGTTTTCAAAAATTTCTTGATGCAGATGATTCACATCTTCATTTTGGTGCTGAAGTAAATTACGATAATTTTTTCTTTATACGCGGAGGGTTGATTACCGGTTATCAAACTAAAAGTGTAACAACCGGATTCGGAGTTAAACTAAAAAGTTTTAGTATGGATTATGCCTATGTACCTTTTAAGTACGGATTGGGGGATAATCATATTATTACTTTCATTTTTACTTTTTAGCGTATTCTTTTTTTATTGTGATAATTCTGTTGTTCTATTTTAAATTGTATTTTAATTACCTGTAAAATATTCCTTTACGGATAATTCATAATGGAAGTAATTAAATATTCTGATGAATGGAAAGAAAAGTGGGATCAGTTTGTACTTCAATCGAATAACGGTACAATGTTCCATCTCCAAAAATTTTTTGATTATCACCAACCTGGTAAATTTAATTTCGATCATCTTGTATTTCTAAAGAAAGGTAAAATTGAGGCATTACTACCCGGTGCTATCAGGAATGGTATATTTGAATCCCCGATTGGTGCCAGTTACGGTTCAATTGTTACAAAGGATATAAAATTTGCCGAAGCAATGGAAATTATTTCTGCTTTGCTTGATTATGGCAGCCGGAATAATATCAAAGAATTTGAATTGACCTCCGCACCAATGATTTATGAAAAGTATCAGAATCAGAATCTTGAATTTGCAATGCGATGGCTTGGGTTTAATTACAAACTTC
>CAZEBL010000020.1:0-1319 GCA_964510325.1 uncultured Melioribacter sp.
GATGGGATAAAATGGATAGACCAGGGTAATTATTCAACAGAAAAAGAATGGTTGGTATTACAAGGTATTTGGGGAAGAAATGCCGCCGATTTATATGCATTCGGATTTCTCGATAAAAAAGATTTAAGTGGATACTATGGATGTATACTTAAATATACCGGCGGAATGTGGAGATTTTTAGACATAGAAAAGTTGAGTTTAAGTTTTGTTACAATGGCTTATGATGAAGAATCCCAAAAATATTTTTTAAGTGCTTTCAGATCGGAAGATCGTATGCAATTTGTATTTGAGCTTTACGGAAATAGTTTAATTAAATTATATGAAGGTAAAGAGGAATTAAAAATATTTAGTTTGGGAAGTAGAGCATATTTTATGATTGGTAAAAAAATATTTCGATATAAAGATGGTAAATTAAAAACTTGGAAAGATTTTTCCGAATATGCTTTATATGCTGGGATATTAAATGGTAGGAACGAAAAAGATATTTTTATAATTAATTGGGGAGGAGTAGGTCATTTCAATGGAAGCAATATTGTTATGCTTTGCCCAACTGACTTATGGCTTTTGAATTCTATTTTGTTTAATAAAGAACTGTTTATTTTAAGCAAAAATTTTCAGACCGGTGTTAATGTAATACTACATGGTAAATTTATTGAATAATGGAGGAGTTGGGTAAAACATCTTAAATTTAATATGGACGGTGCGGTCACACCGTCCTAAAAGTGCAAACAAAGCTTTAAGACTACCCATCTTATAACAGAAGCTATAAGCTTCCCCTTTATTTGCACTTGAAATATAATAATTGACCGTTTAATAAAAAACGGAGAAATAATTATGAAAACCTTCAAATTATTTTTGTATCTGTTAATTTCATTAAGTGCAAGCTTCATTTCAATTAAAGGACAGAGTATAACTGTAACCGGCGGAGGTACTTATGTTCTAAGTGCGAATGAATCTACACACAATTGCCGCTTCTGGATTTCGTATGATAGGAATGGATTACAAACTACAAGTTTGCATTATAGAGTTAATGGTGTGGGATTAGTGCCTTCGTTTCCTGTAGGTGATGGTTCAAATAATCCTTCTTATGTTGATGTACCACTTGGGGATGGCGAACACTCGATCGAATTTATATGGTATGGATATGACTATGGTCAAAGCCGATGGTTTATAGCTGATGTAAAAACAAGAGCTCACACTGTAAAATTTTATGTATACCTGACAAATATTTTTGGAGGTGGGCATGTATATGTCGATAACGTTCAAAGATCATCGGGCTTCTCAAAAACAGTATTTAGCGGAAATACGATTGACGTTGG
>CAZEBL010000020.1:1329-20877 GCA_964510325.1 uncultured Melioribacter sp.
AATGGAACAATATTACGAAGGATATTATCGAGTATGGAGTACTTCTGGCAGTTATCCAAGTAAATGGGTAAGACAAAAGTATCAAGGGAGGGACTACTGTTATTTCCAGTGCACAATATACTACATATAATGTTGTTTCTGATGATAATTCTGCAATATTAGAAGCCGGTTTACGAAAAGTATGCGGCTTAACTTTTCAGGCAAACAGCAGTATGTCTATAAATGGCAATTACAGAACTTCCCCTTACACTGAATCCGTTGTTGAACAGAATACGATTTCTGCACTTGCTTCAAGTTATTCTGCCAATGGTATTGATTATACTTTCTCCAAATGGTCTACAGGCAGCGGTGATGTCTATAGTCCTATCACAGCATCCGAACATAAAACATATACCGCTGTTTATACCGGCAAGCCGAACAGCAGCGAGTGCTCAATTACGTTCAACACTTCACAGGAAGGGCAGCCAGTTAATCTTACTTGGTCTAAACATCCACTCGATAATTCTTCTATTTCTCACTATGCTATCTGGAGAAAAGTAACTACTTCTGGCACTCCTACTTTACTTACTACTGTTTCTGCTACAGGTGCCGGTTCTTATAGTTTTACTGATTATGAATTCGCTATTTCGAGCGGTGCAAATAAAATATTACTCTTCTACGATGTTAGACCCTATTATTCACCCGATAATTCTTATTCAGATCCTTCATTCGAAGGTGTTTACGGTGTTTATAATACGAACAAACAGCCGGGTGAAATGGCACAAAACCAAACAAGCTTAGAAGAACTACCCACATCACTTTCTGTAAGTAACTACCCAAATCCCTTCAACCCGACTACAACTATCAGCTATCAATTACCAGAAAAAAGCTTTGTAACTTTAAAAGTATTCGATATTCTTGGTAAAGAAGTAGCAACATTGGTAAACGAAACTAAATCTGCCGGATACCATTCTGTAATCTTTGATGCGGGTCATTCCGAGCGAGGTCGAGGAATGACGAGCGGAGTTTATATCTACACTCTTTCGGCTAATGGAATTGTTCAAACAAAGAAGATGCTTTTAACAAAGTAATCTTTATAGTTAATATTAAACCCTCGAATGTCAGTCCGGCATTCGAAGTTTTTTTATATGTATTTTTGAATCCAATTTTAAATTCACGCGTCTATTTTGAGACGATTAATTTAGAATAAATCCTTTATTATGACCTAAAACAGATTAAATTCTCTGGCATACTTTTAAGTATAATATTTGGGCGAATTTTAATAACTTTGCTTTCATAATACTAAGAAAAGAAACTTTTTAATGAACCGGAGCTTTCTATCTTTATTTACTTTATTAGTTTTCTTTTCTCTGGAGATAATTTCACAGCCGCAGAGAATTGACTTAGAAGCATTAAAAAAACTTGCGCTTTCGCACATGCAAGCCGGCAGATACGGCGAAGCAATCGATCAATTAAATAAACTCATTTCCTCCGAACCCCAGAACCCGGAAGGATATAATCTCCGTGGTATCTGTTTCGAAAAACGTCAGCAATATTTTAATGGTCGTCTCGATTATAGACGCGCAATTGCACTCGAAACACGCGATTCTAAAAAAAGATCCGAATACGAAAATAACCTTGCACGACTTATCGGTGTCTGGTATCCATTACTCGAAAAGAAAATTAACGGTCATCAACGCGAAATTGCAATCAATCCGAATAATCCGTTTAACTACCTCGAAATTGGTAAATCTTATATGTGGATGGAGATATGGGATAAAGCCGAATTGTGGTACGATGAATATTTAGCGCGCGATGATAATGCATCTCCCGACGAAATAATCCGTTACACAGAAATTTTAGCTAAAACAGGTAGCATTGTAAAAGGTGAACGGATATTAAAAAAATATGTTGAACGTTATCCGGACGATTGGAGATTGTGGAGCCGTTACGGTTATTTTACACTCTGGCTAAGTAAATACGCCATAGCAAAGAAAGCTTTTGAAACTGCACTTGGTTTTAAACCATTCTTCAAAGAAGCACAGGACGGGCTGGATATTGTTAACAGGCAAGCTTATGTAAATCAGCAGGATCCTCGCGCATTCGAAAAAGAATTTCCTATCGACAGATATTACCGGCTAATTAAAAGAAATCCAGCCGATATTGAAACACGTTTCAAATTAGTTGACGAACTGATTGCCGCCAAAAGATACGAAGAGGCATATCAACAGCTTCAGTTTATCGGATTAACCAAAGCCGAAGATCCTCGTTATCAGGAAAAATGGACTTACGTTACAGAGTATAGATCAAAAACTTACCGCGAGAATTTAGATTCCGCAAAAGTAAGATTGCAATTTAATCCCGGTGATAAAGAGGCATTAAAACTTGTTGCAGAGTATTATGAGTACTTGCAAGAGTATGATAGTGCAATGGTAATGCTAAATAAATATTTCGAAACTTATCCCGATGAAAAAGATGAACAATTGAGATTCCGTTATGCAAGAATTGCTGCATGGAGCAGAGAATTCGATAAGGCAATTGATATTACCGATAATCTATTAACCGACTACCCGAACAATCTTGATTACCAGTTGTTCAGAGCACAGGTTTCTGTCTGGATAAACCGCGACACACAATTAGCAAAAGAATATCTGGATAATGTTCTTAAAGCGCGACCCAACAATCTTGAGGCATTAATTTCAATGGGTTCCTTAAAATTACTTGAACGAGATTACGAAAGCGCGCAACAATATGCTGAAAAAGCCAAAGGAATTGATCCGGCTAACGATGAGGTTATTAAACTTCAATCCAATATTGATTGGCAGCGTTTGAGAGCCGAAGAAGAGAAACTTTATACAATTCTTGAAGAAGGGAGAAAAAGAGTATTGGATGAAGATTGCCCGGATGCCCTTCTTTATTACGAAGAATATCTTTCCAAAGCAGAACCAAATGTTCTTATACTGAAAGAATATGGCGATGTACTTTTCTGCGCAAAAGAATTTCAAAAAGCATTGGATACTTATAACGAAGTGCTTAAACAGGGATATAATTACGAAGCATCGATGCAGCGAGCCAAAGTTTATTATGCAATTGACGATACTCTTAATGCAATCAAGGAATTTAAAGCTCTTGCAAAGGAAGACTCCACTGATTTTGATGCATGGTTATACCTTGGGGATTCTTATGCGAAAGCTACAGAATATGATTCAGCCCGAACTGTTTATAACATGTTATTAGATACATGGCAGCTCGATTCAACACAGGTAAGCATGGTTCAGATGCGCAAGAGTTATTTACCGCTAACCGGTTTAAGCGCAATTTTAGAAAACTTTCCCAACTATGTTGCTCTTGCACCGGCAATGCAATTTTATTCCGATAATGCCGGGTTCAGTCTGTTTTCATTAGGTTCTCGGCTCGAACTTGGAATTACTAATTTCTTTTCTCTGGGTATTTCATTTACAAGAATTCAGCTAAAAGCAATTGAAAGCATTCTTGACCAGGACGTGATTAGTACCTACAACTACATCGGGAATATCCGTTACAATACATTTAAGGTGCATGGTGTAGTCCGGCTTGCAAGGGATTTGAATATGGGCGCGGGAATCGGCAGAAGCAGTGCAAGAGGATATTTATTCCGCGATGAGAAAGATGCATTCATCAGGTTTGAACGAAGAGATACAATTTCGCTTTCTCTGCAATATCAAAACTCGGATGCTGCACTAATTCTTTATTCACCTTATCTGATTGATATACAATACATGGCAAGTTTAATTAGACTGGAAGGTTATTATAAACACAGGGATGGATTAAAAGTGTCCGGTTCTTTCCAGTATATTTCTGTTAGCGATGCCAATGAAGGCAACGACCTTATACTGAGATTAGGAAAATATTTTTATAAAGACCTTGCCGTTGGATATGAATATTACTACACAAACTATAAATACAAAGCTCAATATTACTATTCCCCTACAAATTTTGAATCCCACAGTATATGGGTAGATAACGAACTTGAAAGGAAGAGGGATTTAAGAGTAACACTTGGCGGTAAATTGGGAATAATTCCGAGGAATAAAATCCTGGTATTGGGTGCTTACCTCGATACTTTTTATCAGCCCTCCCGTAATTTATTATTCTCCGGTAGAATAATTGCTCAAAGTACTTCGCGCGATGAATCGAGTTATAGAAGTTTTGCCGCTCAACTTTCTGTTTATTGGACAATATTCTAATCGATGGAAATGAAAAATATTTTTATTTCAATTCTATTTCTATTTTTAATTTCATTACCTGCTAATGCACAGGAATTAAAATTGAACGGTAAAGCCGAACCGGGTGGATTGTTAGTTGGAACAGGGAAAAATATTTCTTCTGTATTTCTCAATAACAATCCAATTAAAGTTGATAAGAATGGAATGTTTATTCTGGGTTTTGACCGCGATGCATCCGGAACTCAATACTTGAAAGTTGAATTCGAAAACGGAGAGAAGGAAATAAAAAAAATTCAATTGCCAAAAAGAAAGTATGTTATACAAAAGATAAAGATTGCCGAAAAATATGTTACTCCGCCACCCGAAGAACTGGAGAGGATTGGGATTGAAAGTGAATATATGAAAGAAGCCCGTTCAAAGGTCGGTAAAATCGATTCAATATTATTCCGAAAAGGATTTATTAAACCGGCAGAAGGAAGAATATCGAGTGTTTTTGGTAGCCAGAGAATATTAAATGGTGTTCCGAAGAATCCTCATAACGGAATTGATATTGCCGCACCTGAAGGAACTCCTGTCTTTGCTACATCAGGCGGGGTTGTGATTATTGCCGGAGAGGATTTTTATTATAACGGGAATTTTATTCTTTTAGATCACGGATTGGGACTTTCGAGTATTTATCTTCACCTTAGTAAACTAAACGTAAAAACGGGTGACAAAGTAACAAGAGGTCAAAAAATCGGCGAAGTCGGCTCTACCGGCCGGTCAACTTCTGCACATCTACATTGGGGAGTTCAGTGGTATGGAAACCGTATTGACCCGATGAGTCTGTTGAATATTTCTTTCTAAAAACCAATCTATTTTATAAGTAATTTATAATTTGATAGACCGCGTATGACACGCATTTTTCGGATTTACGCGGATAAAAAGCAAAGGTAATCTATCAATATAAAAATCTGCAGAGATCATTTTTTATCAGTTAAATCCGCGTTCTATTTCTAATAAAAGAGATTACCTTTGCTTCACGCTCCTTCTATTTTAGCTTAATCCCGCTGAATGAATTGCGTTAAACAATAACTTAAAGGTTCCATAAGTCCAATGTCTGTTTTGAACCTTGAAACCGAATAGAATAACATGACCATTCTTTTGTTTAACATCTACAACAGCGGCGCGCTTAAATAAATAATCCTCGCCAAGTAAAAATCCCGATTTCAACAATTCCTTATCCGGAAAACGAACTATAACACTTCTATCATATTTACCGAATGGAGTTGTAGTTGCAAATGCAATTTTATCACTTATATATCCAATACTCTCTTCATCCATTCCATACCCGATTGGCTGATTATTATCAACACTTATCCTAAGCAAAGAACCGGGACAGAAGAAGTCATCGTTCCTCAAATTCTTCAAAGTGTTATTCACACGTAAACCAATATCTTCGATTGCAAAATTGCATGCCTGACCAAGAGTAATAACATAACCTCCATCCTTCTCAACAAAATTTTTCAAGTTTTCTAATCCAATCTTACCAAGTCCGCTATCATATTCAGCCGGTCTGGGTCTTGAAAATCTTGCTGCGTCACCACCCGGTTTACCATTTTTAATTATATCCCCGCTCATATCAGGAAAAATAATAACATCATATTTTTTCTTTAGATTTTTGTCCTTAAAATCTTTGTTGTGCATTGTTACAAAATCGAACTCGTAATTCTCTAACAACAATCTTGTCCAGCCCTCGTCCATATTTGCAGTCCAAGGTTGATAAAGTCCAACATTAAGTTTCTTAATCTCTTTTACCTTTTCCTTTTCAATCTGGTCAACAACTTCAAATTGGAGATGTAGTTCCTCGGCCGCTTTCTTAACTACCTCTTTGGATTTGTTATTTGCATCAACAATAACTGAACCCTGGTTAAAGTTTTTTCCATTCACATTCATTTTTTCAGTATTCCAGTAAACGGGAATACCAGCTTTGTGAAGACGATTAATCAAAGTTGAGTTTACATTCAAACCTGACCTTGCAATAAAATATTTACCCTCACTTTCACTTACAACACCTGATTGATATTTAGGATCATTTAATTTAACTACGGGAACCTCAAACGGTTTATCAACCTGATAAGATTTTACTCCCATTAAATAAGGCAAAGTCCAACCGGCAACATCATATGGAACAATCGGAGATTCTGTTCGTGATTTTCTAAGATCGGGATATCTCTGCTCTTCCATTAAATCTTTAACATATCTTCCATTTGGTTGTGCAAGATAAATTATATAACTGTTAGCAGGATAAATAATATTATCAACAACAAATTCCTTTTCGCTGAAGTGAACCTCAACCGCACCCATCTGCAGAATCTCAATCATTTTGGAAGTTGTAACCGGATCGTTCTGATCTCTTGGAATTATATAAGCAAATGATTTTTCGTTCTTCCCTTTTTCAACGGCTTCTTTCGCCATTCTGTAATAATTGCTTAATATTTCATTTTTATACTGGGAGGAAAGTTTTATCAATGCTTCTGTAAGTGCTAATTCATAATTAACAATATCTCTAAGTCGCCACCATCCACCCCGCCATGGATTCGGGTAATTTGTTCTTATATCATACGTAGTAATTTCATTGGTTGCTCTTACCTCTGATGGATCAATATAAATTGGACTTGCAACATTAACACTAGCCATTTCGGAGAGAAGCGAAATCTGATTATGCCACATACCGCAATCGCTTGCCGGACCTTCCCACCATCCTTCAAAAAGAGCATGACTTATAATTCCATTATAACCTTGTTTTTCAAGGTCTAATGCTGTGTAGCTTCCAATTAATCCGGCCCATCGCCAGATAAGGGGATTTACATTGGGATTGATAGGATCTTTGTAAGGAACAACGAACAAACGTGCACCATTGCTTCCCATTTGATGTTCATCTAACCAGATTTGTGGAAGCCAATCCTTGAATGCAACCTTAACAACATTTTTAGTTTCCTGAAGATTGAACATAAACCAGTCACGGTTATTATCATGCCCTGAATAAACATGATAAAGCCATGGCATTTGTGCGCCATCGTATTCGGTGTTTAATGTTTTGTTGTACCAGTCAACAACCATAGTAGTGCCATCAGGATTAATTGACGGCATCAAAATAAAAATGACATCGTTCAAGGAATTAATAACTTCCTGTGAAGCTTTGCCAGTTATTAAATTGTAAGCAAGCTCCATCGACATTTGAGCTGAAGCAATTTCCGTTGAGTGAATATTACAGGTAACCAGTACAATTGTCTTCCCTTCTTTAACAAGTTCTTCGGCTTCTGCATCGGAGGTTATACGCGGATCGGAAAGTTTTTTAATTATGCCGCGATATTTGTCGACATTGCGGATATTTTCTTCGGAGCTAATAACAGCCATTAACATATCCCGCTTCTGGGATGTTTTGCCTATTTCCTGATAAATAATCTGTTTGGAAAACTCTGCAAGGTGCTTAAAATATTTTTGAATTGTTTCGTAATCAGCAATTTTATAATCGGTTCCCACTTTGTACCCAAGGAATTCCTCGGGTGATTTTAATTGCTGTGAGAAGATAATTGATGTGAACAATAATAGAAGTACTAATGAGCGTCTCAACATAAATACCTCAAGAAAGTTTTTTAGATATTATTCTTCATCAAATTAGGAAAGTAATTAATGAAAGGACACAAATTTTTTTTGAAGATTTCAGAAAAGTATTTTATAAGAGCTCGGTTATTGAATCGCAGACTTTAACACCACATTCAAGTAAATCTTTTTTACTTTGATGTCCGCTTGCCAACAAGACACAATCTGCACCTATTTCTGATGCTACTTCAAAATCGTGAACTGTATCGCCGATTAGAAGTGTTTCCCCCTTCCCATTGCCAAGCCGTTTCATTAGATCTTTACCGAGGTGAAGTTTGCTCGCAGCATAAATATTATCAAGACCAACTACATGTGTAAAATATTTTTTCAGCCCGTAATGTTCAACAAGTTCATCCAGTGTATGCTGTGAATAAGCTGAAAGAATTGATTGACCTATTCCGGCATTCTCAATTTTACTGAGTAGATCTGTTACACCTTCATAAAGATTACATTCAAATTTTCTTCGTTCATATTCATCCATCCAGATTTTACCAAGTTTTTCAAAAGATTCCTTTTCAAAATCGAAACCGAGCGCTGCATAATAATTTTTTACAGGGATAGTGAATACCTCGCGATATCTATTTATATCAATTTCAGGAAGCGAACGGGATTGGGCGAGCCAGTTTATTAACTCAACACACAAATCAACATCATTGAGAATTGTACCGTTCCAGTCCCAGATTATATGTTTATATTTTTCTATCACGGCTGCAAATTTATTGGATAATTCTAAGAGAACAAAATTAATTACCACAGTAAAAACCTCTTATTATTGTGTTTAAGAGCAATTTTTTAATGAATTGAATTAGAATTAACCTGAGGAAGAAAATTAGTTATTGCACTAATAAATTCTATTTGATAAGTTATTAATGGTTTGTAACTGAAATTTCCTTTCCGGCAGATAAGTCCATAACAATATTATATAGATATATCCTTACCAAAAAACAGGATTCTGTTGTGGGCAAATTCTATTCTATATTACTTTTCTCTTCTGATAACTTCTCCCAAAATTTACTATGTGAGGACTCAAGATGAAAACTAAAATTATGTTAATAGTGTTATTAACAGCACTGACGACAATAAATATTGCTCAAAATCTTGCAACCCAAAGTCCGGTCTATAGTAAGATTGCTTTCAGCCGCCAGGAAAATCAGAATGATTGGGATTTGTGGATAATGGACTTAAACGGGAACAATCAGACCAGAATCCATAACTCGACTTCGAATGATGCTGATCCACATTTCAGGTTCGATGGTAATAAAATTGTTTTCAGCCGCTTTACTCAAGGAACACCCCCGACACAGGATATCTATACTATCGACCCGGATGGTTCTAACCTTACCAATCTAACAGGAGATATTGGAAGTGAAGTAAGCCGGCCTAAATGGTCGTGGGACGGAACTAAAATAGTATACTGCCAAACTGCTGGGATAGATAATAAAGATATATATATTATGAACAGCGACGGTTCGAACAAAACCGCACTTGTTACCGGAAGTAATAACGAAGATTGGCCAAGTTTTTCTCCGGATGGGCTTTATATAATTTTTCAGAGATATATAGGAGCAGTATCAAATCAGAAAACAAAAATCTGCCGATATAAAATATCGGATGGCACAATTACAGATTTGACAGATGGCAGTAATCTTGACGAGATGCCATTCTATTCACATGAAGGTAACTACATTTTATTTAAGCGCGGGACAACTAACGCAGAAATTTATAGGATGCAACTAAGTAATTCGACTTTAGAAAATCTTACAAACAATTCAGTTGTTGATGATGCTCCGGCTTATTCATACGACGGGACAAAAATTGCATGGATGCAATCTACAACCGGAATGAACACTGCAGAAATCTGGATAATGAATAGTGACGGTTCAGGCAAAACTCAATTAACAAACAACAGTGTTGCTGATTTTAATCCAACGTTTTCACCAATAGGAACTTTACCTGCTCAGGTGTCACTTTTATCACCAGCCAACAATTCATTAAATCAACCTCTCACTCTTAACCTATCCTGGAATCCTGTTGCAAGTGCTACTTCATACGAATTACAGATAAGCCAGGATCAAAGTTTTCCAATACAACTAATAATGATATATGAGCAGGGACTAACTGCAACAAACAAAACTATTACTCTATTAATAAATAATGTAAAATACTATTGGAGAGTAAGAGCTGTTAATAGTATTGGTAACGGTCCATGGTCCGATCCGTTTAATTTCACGACTATTATGGCATTGCCACATAAAGTTACGCTTGTTAGTCCGACAAATAATACAACACTCAACAATAATAATGTTACACTTGTGTGGTTAGCATCTATTCCTCAGGTTGATAATTACTGGCTAGAGATTGCGGATAATATCAACTTTACTAATTCAATAATTGATCAAAATATAACAACTATTTCAAAAGAATTTACTGCAATGCCTAATAAATCGTACTGGTGGAAAGTAAAAGCACATAACGCAACCGGATGGGGAGAATTCAGCGATGTCTGGAAATTTAATTCTATGACTGTTGATGTTAAAGAAGAATCTTTACCTACCAAGACCGAACTATTTCAGAACTATCCTAATCCATTTAATGCCGGAACGGAAATATCTTTCAATATTGCAGAGCAATCCTTTGTAACACTAAAGATATTTAATCTGCTGGGAAATGAAATAGAGATGCTTATAAATAAAAATTATCCACCCGGCAATTATAAATTTTATTGGAATCCGATAACACTACCAAGTGGAATTTATTTTTATCAAATTCAAGCCGGTAAATATTCTCAGGTTAAGAAAATGATACAGATTAAATAAGCATTATCTTATTAATACAGGTGTGTTATGAAAAAAGTTTTGCTCTTTTTATTTGCTGCATATATGTTGAACATTGCACAGGAAAGCTATAATCTTTCCTGGACCGGGAATCATTCCGGCTATGTAAGAGCTATTGCAATCAGTGCTAACGGTTCAAAAGTATTTTCGGGCGGAGATGATAAAACAGTAAAAGCATGGAATGTATCAAACGGCAATCTTTTATGGTCAAGTCCGTTTGATGGAAGGATAAACTCAATAGATGTAAGTGCCGGCGGGAAATATGTTGTAGCCGCTAGTTCTGATAAAACAGTTAGAATGCTTGATGCAGAAACGGGTGCTCAACTCTGGATAATGACTGATGTTGATGTTGTAATTGCGGCGCTCTTTTGTTTATTCGATAACCGGGTAATGATTGCAGACGAGGATAATCTGGTTAAATGTTTAAATGCAACCAACGCTAATGTTGTGTGGATTGGAATTCACGATACTAATTTTAATAGCGGAATAAATTTTCTTTCAATAAGCTCTAACGGTAATTTTGCAGTTTCATGCTCACCACAATATATAAGGGTCTGGAACATAACTACACAATTACAGGTTTCTTATGCTTCAGTTGGATCGAATGTTTCGACCGTTTATTTTAATCCGGATTTTTCAAGGGTTGTTTCTGCTGACTGGAGTGGAAATGTAAAGATCTGGAATGCAACTACAGGTGCCTCGGTTACGACCATGGTTCATTCTGGAATTGTTAATGCTGCAAGATACAGTCCCGATGGTTCAAAGATTGTTTCAATCGGCAACAACAGAGCCGTGAAATTATGGGATTCTAATACGGGTCAGCAGTTGTGGAGCGGTAATCATAATGACGAAGTAGTTTCAGTTGCATTCAATCCGGATGGAAGCCGTGTAGCAACCGGAAGCGGTTCTGCAGAAAGCCTGATTAGATTGTGGAACACTTCTAATGGTAACCTGATATGGACGAGTCCGATTGGACAGGCAGGTCAAACTGTTAGTAAAATTATTTTTAGTCCCGATGGCAACAAACTAATTAACGCCAATTATCAAAGTAATTCAATTAAGTGCTGGACAAAAACCCCAACAAGTGTAGAACAGGAAGAAAATATACCGATTGAATTTTCACTTTCTCAGAATTATCCCAACCCGTTTAACCCGACCACAACAATAAAATATACTATCGCAAACGTAGGGTCGAGTCATGCCTCGATACCCATTACATTAAAAGTATTTGATCTCCTCGGGCGTGAGGTCGCAACATTAGTCAACGAATACAAACTACCGGGAAGTTATTATTGCGAATTGAGAATGGAGAATGGAGAATTACCAAGCGGGATTTATTTTTACAAGCTAACTGCCGGTAATTTTTCTCAAACCAAAAAAATGGTTTACTTAAAATAGTCTCTGCGGTCCTCGCGTATTTCTTCGCGCGCTCAGCGTGTTAATCTTTTATTTAATTAAGTTTAGAAGTTGAACATCATTCTAATGTAAGCAAAACTCGTGTTAACAGAAGTTTCCTTTGTAACATTTTTCTCGGCAATATATTTATAGAATAGATCGAACCAAACTTCGCGAACCGGCTCAATTCTAAACTTGAACGAAAAAATATTCTGGTTTATTCTCTCGCCATCTAAAAAATTGATATACTTTGCATCAATCAATTCTCTGTGTCCTATCATAAAATCACCACCGGCATTAAATATAAGGTTCCCCTGTCCGTCAAAAATATTTTCACCGGAACGGACGTGCTGATATTCGAGAATGACTCTCATCCTTTCATTTATATTATAGGAAAGTGCTGTATGAATTTCATCTGCATTAGGACCAATTCTATGACCAAGATTCTGCGCGTGAGACGTATAAGAATTTTTAATATTGACATGAGAATAAACATAAGGACGAATTCTTGTGTATTCCAGTACAAGCGATAAATCATCAATTGAAAATGGTGAATACCAGAATGCACCAACCTGATATGCAGTTTTATTCGAGAAGAGATCCAGTTCCTGTAAGTGCGACAGAATATTTTCATCAAGGAAGAACGTTGCCTGAAACTCCAGATTCTTTATAAAGTTCGACTGGAAATCGAGAAACACCAGTCCGTTATCTCTATCCTGAAGTGACATCTCAACATACTTATAGAACACAAACGGATTCAAATAGGCAAGGTCTATTCCCCTTCCACTATAAATAATTGATTCACCAAATCCCAGATCAAATAGATTTTCGAACGAAAGTTTGAACCTATTATAAGCAATATGCTTCGTGTAATTTAACTCTCTATCGAAGTGAAACTCACCAACTGTTGAAGCATGAAGCGAAGTGAAACTGAATATGCCGTAATTAAAATCCAGCTTAATAAAATCCAGAACGGGATGATCTCCGGATAAAACAAGTTTGCTGCCATAACCATATCCAAGCTTTAATTTTTCTCTACCAATCTGAAGCGCGAGGTTCATACCATCAGCCGGTTCAGTATAATAACGAAGATAACCCTCTGCAAAATCGTAATTGCCAATGTTTTCGAACCGCTCATAATATTTGAAGTTGTAATTCAAACGCGGATCAAATGTCGGCGCCAGATCCTGAGAGCCGGCAATACCACCTTTTTGTGCAGTGAGATTATAACCGATCTTATCGAATAGTGTCCCCCTGAATCTGAATCCGATATCAAACAACGATGAATTATTAACAAATGGTTTGAACTGCTGACCCTGTAATGCTCTGCCGAGTATTTCGAGATAAAAACTTGCATTTTCATCGCGATAACTATACATGTGTTTAATTTTATCCGAAAAGAAATCGGAATAATCCGACGAAAAGCCGGAGCCCGTTCCAAAAAACTGAAATGTATTAGAGCTATCGGCTTTATCATCATAAAATTCATTTTGATATTTTTTTAAGATGCTTTTCTCATTCGTGCTTAACTCAATTATTTTCTCATTCAAAAATTCGAGATGTTTTCTTACTTCATATCTGGACATAACCGGATTATCATCATGGATTCCTTTTAATACCCCTTTAACCTTCATCTCTTTCAGAAAAAGATAAACATCGTGATCAATCGGGACATTATCGTGCTGACCAAAAATTTGAACACACAAAAAAAGCAAAATAATTACTGTCTTCGGGAAAATACTTTTGAATCCGGCCATATTTAATTTTTTATCGTTAATTATACATTTTTAGTTTTTGGTGCAAGATATTTATTGTATAACAACAGTCCGATAATTGTAAACACACCAATCATACTGAAAATAATCCACAACAAACTCGGCTGATTAAGATTATCAACAAAGTGGACATAAAGATTAGCGCCAAGAATTCCTCCAATACCGCTTCCAAGAACACCATATAAAAATGAGTAACCCAGATACAAAGCTTTTTTATCTTCGGGTGCAATTAATCCTACATAACTAATAAATTTTGGATGCGCAGTCATTTCGCCTATTGAGAAAACCATAATACCAATCATAAAGACCCAGATATTTGTAGAGATAGCAAGAACCGCCATACCTACTGTTCCCATGGTGATACCGGTAATCATTGTTGGAAGTGCTTTTTTATTCTTTACAATATTCGAGACAATTATCTGAAGAAGAATAATTGTTCCGGCGTTAATAACCGTAACATGTTCAACATCAAATTTCCAGTTCAGATTAATTCCAATTGCAGCAAACAAACCGTTTACTGCACCATCAAGAGAAGATGCATCAACATATTTCTGAACATACCAGAGAACAGAATCGAACATCTGGAAATATAGAATCCAGAATCCTGAGTAAATAACAATCAATCCAATAAATCTGAAATCAGTTAATACAAGAATCATCCCTTGCAATACTTCAGATAATTTTTTTGTGCTCTCAGGTTTTTTAGGTTCTTTATAAATAAGATAAGTTGGAATTAACATTGCGGCAGTACAAATTGCAGATGCCAACATAACATATTGCCAGCCAAATGCATTCTTAATATAAGGGACCAGAATCAAAGGGAATAGAAATGCGCCGAGATTTATTGACCAGTAAAAAATTCCAAATCCTACTGTAGAATTTGATTCATTGGTCTCACGTGCTATTGTCCCGG
This sequence comes from uncultured Melioribacter sp., assembly GCA_964510325.1. Classification (GTDB taxonomy): domain Bacteria; phylum Bacteroidota; class Ignavibacteria; order Ignavibacteriales; family Melioribacteraceae; genus DSXH01. The sequence continues at coordinate 16,076 of CAZEBL010000020.1, forward strand.
AAATCATCGGCTTAAAAGCCCCCGCTCCGAATGCCATAATAACTAAGCTCGCAAATACCATTGCATACTCTGTTGTTTGACTTGTAAGAAAATATCCGAGTCCGAGAAACAGAAATGCAAAAGTTAATGTCTTCCTGTATCCATATCTATCTCCTATTGCACCTGATAGAATGGGAAGAATATAAAGAAGGGGTTGTATAGTACTTTTAATTACACCAACAGACTCCTTGGAAAAACTTAACTGATCTGTCATGTAAACGGAAAGGATACTCATCATTCCATAATAAGAACCGCGTTCAAAAAACTCCATCATAATTACGGTCCAGAAATTCTTAGAAAAGGATTTGAATACACTTGTTTTGGGTGTGGTTCCAATCATAGGATGCCTTTTTTAGTGTGCAAGATAGGTCGGCATTGTCATTTTTGCAAAGAGAAATAGTTGAAATGAATTGGGACGTTGCAACCAACGTCCCTGTAAAAATCTTTGTTTAATAAAATTATTTTGAAACCTCTGCCATCTCTTCCATATGGAGCATTTCTCTTTCTTCTGAACCAATTGCAACATTACTTACAGATTTTGTCTTTTCAGAGAAATAGGAATAGATCGCCGGAATAACAAATAATGTTAGAACGGTTGAAAAAATTAATCCACCGATAACAGCAATACCCATTGAAACACGGCTTTCTGAACCGGCACCCAGAGCAAGTGCAATTGGTAATGTTCCTAATACAGTTGATAAACTTGTCATAAGAATAGGGCGCAATCTTAAACGCGCAGCTTCTTTAACAGCATCTATTACACTTAAACCCTGTGCTTTTTTCTGATTTGCAAATTCAACTATCAATATTCCGTTCTTAGTAACAAGACCAATTAACATTATTTGTCCGATCTGACTGAAGATGTTAAGTGTTTGACCAAAATACCACAATGATAAAACCGCACCGGCAATAGCCAGAGGAACAGTAAACATTATAATGAACGGGTCGCGGAAACTTTCGAACTGCGCAGATAATGTTAAGTAGATTAATACAAGCGCAAGCATAAATGTGAACATCAAACTAGAGGAGCTTTCAACAAAGTCTTTTGATGCCCCTTCAAGTGCAGTTGAAAATTTATCATCAAGAACTTTCTTGGCAATTCTATCCATTGCTTCAATTCCGTTGCCTATTGTTTTACCCGGTGCAAGAGATGCAGAAACAGTTGCGCTTGCATATCGGTTAAATCTGTAAAGCTGCGGTGGACTGCTTCTTTCTTTCATAGTAATAAGATTATCGAGCTGAATTAATTCTCCTCGGTTATTACGAACATATAACGATGCGAGATCGAGCGGTTTGTTTCTGTTCTCTCTAAAGACCTGCCCAATAACTGAATATTGTTTTCCGTTCATTACATAGAATCCGAAACGCTGACCGCTATAAGCCAGTTGCATTGTTTGAGCAATATCTAATGCAGAAACACCAAGTTCGCGCGCTTTGGTTCTGTTTATTTCTATAAGTATTTCCGGTTTGTTGAATTTCAGATTTATGTCAACATTGGCAAAAGTTGGATCATCTTGAGCAGCTTCTAAAAATTTTGGAATAACCTGGCGTAGCCTTTCAATATCTGGCGCCTGAATAACATACTGAACCGGTAATCCACCTCTTCTAGTACTAATAGATTGACTTTGAACGACGAATGAACGTGCATCATTATATTTTGCGGCAATTCGCGTTAGTTGATCTGCGACTTCTTGCTGCGAACGTTTTCTCTGGTCTCTTTCTTTAAGAACTACTCTAACGAATCCACTATTAGAAGACCCTCCTCCACCGCCACCGGCAGTTACAGAAATTACAGCTTCAGATTCTGGAACCGCATCCTGAACCACACGAGTCATGTTCATTATATAATTATCCATCATTTCATATGAAGTACCTTCTGGCATTGTAGATTGGATTCTTACTTCACCTCTATCTTCAATCGGTGCAATTTCAGATTCCAGACTGGCACCAATAAAATAAATCATCAATCCTGATATTATCATAATAACAAACGCAAGCCATCTTTTACGCATAAATGAATCGAGTGTGTTTTTATAACTCGATTCCATCCACTTAAAGAATGGTTCCGTTTTATAATAGAACCAGCTATGTTTTTCTTTCTGCTTTAATATTCTGGAACTAAGCATCGGAGTTAAAGTCAATGCAACAAAAGATGAAATTATAACCGAGCCGGCAATTACGACACCGAATTCAACAAACAATCTTCCTGTTATTCCCTGTAAAAACATTATTGGAAGGAACACTGATGCAAGAGCTACTGTTGTAGAAATAACTGCGAAGAAAATTTCAGATGTACCTTTAATACCGGCTTCTACCGGGTGCATTCCGCCTTCAACTTTTTTGTAAATATTTTCAAGAACAACAATAGCGTCATCTACAACAATTCCAATTGCAAGAACAATTCCTAGAAGTGTTAGAACGTTAATTGTAAAGTTTGCAAGATACATTATAAAGAATGCACCGATAAGAGAAACGGGAATTGCTATTATGGGAATAATTGTTGTCCGCCAATCTCTTAGGAAAAAGAAAATAATTAGAATTACGAGCGCAAAAGCAAGTAAAATAGTTTCTTCAACTTCCTTAATTGAATTACGGATATATTTAGTAACATCAAAACCGATCGAAAGACTTATATCCTCCGGTAAATCTTTTTTGATTTGGTCAACTCGTTTGTAAAATTCATCTGCTATCTGAATATGATTTGCGCCAGGTTGAGGAATTACAACAACCCCTACCATCGGAATTCCGTCCCTTCTCAGAATTGATCTATCATTTTCAGGATAAAGTTCAGCATAACCAACATCCCTGAATCTTACAATTACCTTATCGGATTCTTTTATTATTAGATTATTGAAATCTTCTACAGTGGTTAATCTACCGAGAGTTCTTACTGTAAGTTCGGTATTGCTTCCTTCAATTCTACCTGACGGCAATTCAATGTTTTCTCTTGCAAGTGCATTTCGAATATCGAGAGGAGTAACTTTATAAGCGCCGAGTTTTGCCGGATCCATCCAGAGCCGCATAGAAAATCTTCTTTCTCCCCATATACTAACCTGACTTACTCCAGGAATAGTTTGTATTCTTTCCTTAAATGCATTCTGGGCAATATCAGAAAGTTCTAAAAGATTTCTCTTATCACTTTTTACACTTAAAAATAAAATAGGGAATGCATCAGCGTCTGCTTTTGATACTGTCGGCGGATCGACATCTGCCGGAAGAGATCTTTGTGCACGGGAAACTCTATCCCGCACATCATTTGCTGCTGCTTCAATATCCATTGTCACATCGAATTCAACAGAGATTGAACTTCGTCCATCACGGCTTACTGATGTCAGGGATCTAATTCCAGCAATTCCATTGATCTGCTCTTCTAATGGTTCAGTAATCTGCGATTCTATAACATCGGCATTTGCACCAACGTAACTTGTAGATACTGTTATAATAGGCGGATCAATACTGGGATATTCACGAACACCAAGATATGTGTAACCGATAATTCCAAATAAAACTATTGTAATAGACATTACCGTTGCAAGAACGGGGCGGCGAATACTAATTGATGATAAACTCATACTGTTTCTTTTTCTTATTTAATAAATAAAACAATTCCTCTGTAAAAATTATTTTGCCGGATTAATTCTAACCGGCATGTTAGGCCGAAGCTGAATTATTCCTGATACTATTAATGAATCTCCCTTTTCAAGACCCGATATAATTTGAACATCTCTTTCTGTTCTTATTCCGGTTGTAACTTTTTGTAATACAGCTTTTCCCTTTTTATAGACGAAGACTTTTTCCCCTTCAATATCTGGAACTATAGCATAAGAAGGAACTAAAAGAGCAGAACTAATGTCTTCAAGAATAATTTCCACTTCAACATAAGCTCCCGGGGTTAATTCATTCTGTTCATTTGCAACTGTTGCTCTTGCTTTAACTGTTCGTGTATTTTCTTCAATCTTCGGTTCAACAGCGTATATTCTTCCATAAAATGTTTTTGCAGTGTTCGGCAGTTTAATATTTATAGTTTTTCCCTCTTTTAAAACACCAAAGTATTTTTGAGGAACAGAAAAATCTATCTTAATTGGATTAATGCTCTGAAGCTTGGCAATATTTGTTTGTGTAGAAATGAAGCTTCCAACACTTACAGATCTCAATCCGATTACTCCGTCGAATGGAGCGCGGACTTCAGTTTTTTCAATTTGAGCGCGGGTAAATTCCACATCAGCTAAAACAGAATTTAATTCGCTCAATGCAACATCATATTCCTGTTGGCTTGTCATATTTTTTTCGAGTAACTGTTTAAATCTGGCTTCCTTATCTCTTGCCAGAGTTTCCCGGGAAAGATTTTTCTTTAATGTTGCCTGAAGTTCAGAATCGTTAATTTTAACAAGTAGATCACCTTTCTTAACACGTTTACCTTCTTCAAATAAAATTTCGGTTATTTTTCCAGAGGTTTCACTTCTTAATTCAACTTCTTCATTGCTAAGCGTGGTTCCATTAGTAAAAATTTTGTTTTGAAGTTTTTGAGGTTCCAGAATTGCAATATCGACCGATACCTGACGTCTTGGTCCACCCTGTCCCGGCGTATTTACTGTTTCATCACTTCCGGAGAAGTCAACTTTAAGTAGAACAAGTATTGCAACTATTGCAACAACCGATATAATCGAAATAAGTCTCTTTTTGTTTTTCATGATAAAGATTAATCCAAATTATTTTTGTGAATTAGGGTTATTAAAATATGAATTCTCCATTTCAATAAGTAA
>CAZEBL010000021.1:0-20712 GCA_964510325.1 uncultured Melioribacter sp.
TATAATTATTAATTTCTGGATACAACATATTGACTCTCTAAAATTGAAAATTAGTTAACCGGCTTGTAATTTATTTTCGGAAAATAATTTTTTGGCTCCGCAAGATTCTCTTATAATAAGAGTTGGTTTCAAGATAGTGCGGTTGCCAACGTCAATACCTTCAATTCTTTTTTGAATGACATCAACAGAAAGTCTTCCAATCTTTTCTACAGGCTGAACAATTGTAGTCAACGGTACAGAAGCAAGGGCAGCGGCTTCAATACCGTCGAATCCTACAATTGCCACATCTTCGGGGATGGAAAGCCCTTCCTCAAGAAGTGCATTTTCAAAACCGACAGCCATCAAGTCACTGTGAATGAATAATGCATCGGGCTTAATATCAAGATTTTTAAAATTTTTACCGAACTGGTACCCCTGAATGAAACGGTCGTTTATGAATTCAAAATTTTCATCGCCGGTGTAATAAATGAGTTTTGCATCATATGGAATATTGTACTCCGATAAAGCTCTATAATAACCGTTTTTTCTTATTTCACTCAAAAGATTTCCTCTTCCAACATGAAGGAAACCGATTTTTTTATAACCAAGTTTGATTAAATGTTCGGTAGCAAGGAAACCACCATATTCATGATCTGAACCAACATACCAGCATTCAGGATCGTGCATATAAGAAACCATTACATAAGGAAAATTTTCTTCGTGAAGTTTTTTAATATATTCGGTTGCACGGTACTGAAGAGAAAGAGATGCTATAATAATTCCGTCTACACCAAGATTTCTGAACCGGTTTATTTGTGCCTCTTCCTTTTCCATACTATTAGAAGAACTTGAAAGTAAGAGATTAAAACCGAGTTCGTTCGCTCTTTCTTCTATATAATGAACAACATAAGAAAAGTATGGATGCTTAATATCCCGTAATACCAATCCAATAGTTTTATGGGCAGAGAGATCAATCTTTTTTGCAGAAGGTTCTGCAACATAAGTCCCTTTACCAATTCGGGTGTACAAAACACCTTCATTAACAAGATTATATAATGCTTTCTTAATAGTAATAAGACTAACTTCATACTCTCTTGCAAGATCATTTTGCGATGCTATCTGTTGACCCGGTAAAAGAATCCCTTTCTGAATTTTGTTTTTAATATCTAATTCAACTTGTTCATACAAGGGAGTCGGATCCAGAGGATTAATCCCTTTGCCCATATTTAACCTTTTATTTTACAAGAATCATTTTCTTTGCTGAAACAAAATTGTCTGTTGATAATTTATAAATATAAACACCAGTTGAAACCATATTACCGCTTAAGTCATTTCCATTCCATACTATATTATATATTCCAGCTTGCTGATGCTGATTTACAAGCGTGTTTACTAACTGACCGAGCATATTAAAGATTTCTACTTTTACATTACTTGCAACAGGTAGAGTGTATTTAATGTTAGTAGATGGATTAAATGGATTAGGATAGTTTGCAAATAATTGGAAATCATTTGCAATAATCTCGTCATTAGTAACACCAACAGGAATTCCGAAATAATTTAAGTCACCAAGCGGTTGATTGGCAGTTCCAGCAGTATAAACTGGTGAACTTGTTGGATAAGCAAAAATGAATGGCATCTGAGTTTTTCCAAAATCAGGTGAGCCACCGCCAGCGTCCATATCAGGTTTTGTTGTTACAGCAGCATTGAAATAATCCTGCAATACATTCAAAGGAACTTGAGGTGAAGCATTAAATGCTACAGAGTAATTATAAATCGTTGACCCTGTTCCTGCCGCTGTAACTGCAGCAAGAGCGTGATCATTCATTACAGGAGTAGGAGTTCTATCGGATGGAATTGCGGCGATTAATTGAGGATCGACATAAAAACTGTTATTATGTATCATCAATTTCTGAGTGAAGCCCTGATCCAACCATGCTTGACTAAGGGCTGCTGTTTCGAGCATTACCCATGTTTGAGTAGATGACCTGCCAAGAAATCCGGTATTAATGAAAAGATTGTTTCTGAAGTGAGCTTCGATTGCTGGTCCAATAGAACAGCCCCACTGAGCAACATTTACAACCGTATTATGATTAATCCATGCATATTTAATAATTCCACCGCCATCACGCAAAATTCTGCTTGTTAAGTTATAGAAAGTATTATTTTCATAAATTAACGTATCAATATCATTTCCCCTATCATCAACTCCCCTTCCATTATCTGGACTCGCCATTCTTCCGATATTACTTATAATAGAATTTTTAATGATGACTTTTTGATTTTTAGCATCACATCTAATTGCTGCCTGTAAATCTCTATCGAGATGTGAATCGATAATTGTAAGCTTCACATTATCAGCACTCAGTCTAATAATATTCTGCAACAATGCATTCTGTTCATCTAAATTTGTAACGTAAACACCTTCAAGAGTAAGATTATTTCTTGCCTGGAAAGGTCTGTTTGAAACTCCACCACCCGATACACCGGGACGAATAATTGGTTTTTTACCTCCACCAGCTGCAGCACGAATATGCAATGGATAGGTAACATTCTCAATAGTTGACAAGGTTATATAATAACCTCCTTTTTGTAATTCATAAATGGTATTAAGATTAACTCTTTGACCGTTAGGTAAAGTATCGCCCCTTACAGTTGCATCAAGAGTTCCAACGCCTTGGGGTACCTGAACAATTCTTTGAGCATTAATAATATTAATAGATCCGAATATTATTAATGTCAGTACTAATAAAGTACTAACGGAAATTGTACTTCTTTTTTTCATTGCAACCTCACTTAGTTATTGTGTGATATTTATTATATAAAGAACATCAAAGGTCAATTCTTATACCCAGATCTGCAGTCCATCCAAAATATTCTTCTCTTGTTGGGAATGCAGCAATTCCTAGAAAAGCACCTTCGGGTAAATTGGTTATGTTGTTCATATTAAATGTAAGAGCAATTTTGGGAAAAAGTTTGTATTGCAAAGCCAAGTCCCATCTTGTAAATGCATCTGAATATCCATCGAGTTCTGCTCTTGTACCAATCGTCTGAAGAGCATCACCCTGATAAATCATAGAAATTCTTCCAGAGAAATTTCCTCTTTCATAACCGATTGTAAAATTTGCAATATGATTGGCCTGACCGGGCATTCTTGCTTCTCGAGCTGTGTCTATAAATGTAAAATTGAATGGAGGAAGTGGATTTCTAGGACCAACCTTCAAAAATGGGAAATGTGTTTTTGATTTAATCAGAGAATAATTCGCTGATATTACAATTCCATCAAAGGGCGATGGTAAAAATCTTAAATTGGTCTGTAGCTCCAATTCAAGACCATATACTTTAGTTTCAAATTTCGAGTTCTCTGGTTTTGTTAGAGTATATCCAAGAGTAGGTCCTGCTTCCGTAATTCTACTTACTCGTAAATACTCAATATCTCTTAATGTTTTATAATAGGCTCCAGCCGTAAATAAACCCCAATTACCATAAAATGAAAGGAACATATCATAATTCCATACCTTAGTATGCTTAAGATATGGCTCGCCTCTTTCAACAGTTCCATCAAAATAACTTATGCGCTCCCAGGGAACAAGGTTGAAATAATCCGGTCTTGCTAAAGATCTTGTAATTGCCAAACGGATATCTGACCAATCAGTAAATTTATACCTAATATGAATCATTGGTAAAAACTCACTATATGTTACAGTACCAACAGTATCAATAGAACCTTCAAGAGTTACTATTCCTCTTTCGTCAACCTTAGCCTGACCAAAAACACTTTTATAATTAGTCGATGTGTATTCTAATCTAAAACCAGGTAAAATCATTAAGCGTGGACCAAGATTAATTTCAGACATAATATATCCGGCAGTAATTGCCTCTCCGGCAGAATAATCTTCTAAATCCTTTCCATAATTTCTTGTATATTCACTCCAGAACCTATTCATAAAGTCATCAATTTTTTGTCTACTAAGCGGTTTAGCCGGACCATATACATATTTGCCATTTAAGAAATTATCAATATTATAATCAGGATCGTAAAAGTTTTTTATTTTGATATAACCCTCGCCCGTAGTTTCGAAAAGCGATGGATTGTTCTTCCCAATTTGATCTATTTTGAAAGCTAAAGTCATCCATTCTTCTTTATCCAGACTTCTATTTTTATTCCTGTGTTTAACGCCTAACTTAATATTACCGCTTATATCATCTGATAATGTAAATGGGAATGTTCCATCAACCTGCCCGGTAAAGTCTTTATCTTTTGTCATTTCTTTATCAAAAAAATCTTGATAAAACCTTGTTTGGTCTAAATTATTTTTTGCTCCAAGAGGAATAACTTCAGGACCTTTGTCTGTTACAAGGGTGTTAAGATAAGCACCGACTTCTCTAAATTGAGAGTCGTGCATAAATGGCATATTATATTTTGAATAAGAATAAGATGTCTGCCATTCTAACTTCATGAAATTAAAATTATGTTTTCCACTAAGTGAATTAGTGAATAAGTCAATATTGATTTCTCTTCCCCTTAACCAGTATTCAACATAAGCATTATCAACACGGTACCTTTTTCGGTTTCGCAATTCATCTCTATCTGTCCTACCATAAAGACTGCTAAAAATAATTTCACCATTTCCCAAATCATAATCCATCGCAATACTTGCCCCATAGCGATCTCTGGTTTCTTTCCTATCACCAATGTTCAAATTTTCTACTGTAATTCTCGCATGCGGTTCACCTGGTAATGCTTCTCTAGCAAATAGATAGGACGCGTCAAGTAAATCTGATCCACGATTTGCTCTTTGTAAACTTCCAGTTGCTACAACACCAAGTTTTCCTTCAAGGAATCTATTACTAAGTGTAAAACTCCCTCTATAATTTCCATAATCTTTATCCTGGCTATTATAAGCTCCTTGTATTCTAACATTTGAATTAAAACCTTGTGGCGCTTTTTTAATTTCGAAATTAACTTTTCCGCCAATTGCATCACCATCCTGATCAGGAGTTAATGCTTTAAATACTTCTATACCTGCTAACATGTCGGAAGAGATCATTGATAAATCGACTGAACGATTTTGTGGATCAGTAGCGGGAATTCTTTGTCCGTTTACAGTTACCGAATTAAATTTTGCAGATAACCCTCTCACAATTACTTTTGTTCCTTCACCAGCATCACGCTCAACAGAAATTCCCGGTAATCTTCCAACAGATTCCGCCGCATTCTGATCCGGTAGTTCCTGAATTTTATCTTTCGATACAACATTGATAATAGTATTGGATGTTAATTGTTGATTAATTGCAGCAGCCTGACCTTGAAGTTGTCCAGTTACAACAACTTCCTGTCCGACAATTACTTTAGGTTTGAGTTTGACATCCACTGATAAAGTTCTACCGCCGGCAATATTAACCCAGACACTGTCCGTTTCATATCCTAAATACATAAATAAAATTAGAGTGCGACCCTCGCTTAATCTTACAAGCCGATATTTTCCATCGCGATCTGTAGTTGTTCCGATTGAAGTACCGCTAATAATAATATTTGCACCTAAGAGCGGTGACCCATCGGTAGCATCTGTAACAACTCCCGCTACATTTCCAGTTTGCGAAAATAGATTCGTATTAAACAGTAAGGTGAAACCAAAAATAAAAGGAAGAATTAATTTAGAGTTGATGCGTTTCATTCAATCCTCCGAGATGAAAGCCATAAATAGAAAATATAGTTTAATAAAAAACATACTTGTTTAATTTTAATTGGCATACTTGGTATACCAGGCAGTTGCATAATAAAAAGATTAATTAAATATGTCAAGAAAAATCGCTTTGTCCCTCAAATTTTCGTCTTGAAGAAAAGTTTCTATTTTGTTTTTATTTGACAATATTAATAGAAACATTTTGAGGAAATAATGGATGCTTCAAAAAAATTAAAGATTTGGCATGTGGGTAACTGGTGTGTTCATACTGGTCAAAGGTATGTAGAATCACCCTTTCAAGCACCATCCAAAGGAGTGGAAATATTAAATTATGCAAAACCGCTTATCGATTCTCTTAGAGAAATTCCTGATGCTGAAGTAATTAGCGAGCCCTCATGGGAATTATATAATATGTCTCCCGAGCAATTTAATGAAAGATTAAGTTGGGCCACTTCAATAATTCTTGCTGATGTTGAGACTAAATGTTTAATGCTTCACCCCGATTTTTTTACAAGGGCAAAGTGGGGCGATAAGCCAGTTACTTTTCCAGATCGATTCGACTTAATTAAAAAATGGATCTCGGATGGCGGACATTTTCATATGAATGGAGGATGGTATAGTTTTACTGGTGAACTTGGTAAAGGTGGTTGGAGGAGAAGCAGACTTCATGATGTATTTCCGGTTGAATGCCTTGAACACGACGATTTGATAGAATCGACCGATGGATATGAAGTTAGATGTAATAATGAAAAACATCCTGTCGTTGCTGGAATCGATTGGGCGACAATTCCACCGCTACTTGGTTTTAACGAAACTGTAATAAGATCAGATTCAACGAGTCTTATTGATATTAAGAATGGCGATTCATGGCATCCGCTGTTTGCATACAGAAAACATAATAAAGGTATTTTTTCGGGTTGGATGACTGGAGCCAGTCCGCATTGGGGAATTAATTTTATGAAATGGAAGTATTATAAAAAATTCTGGCAACAAGTATTCTTATATATAAAATAAATCAATAATAAAATTAAATTGGAATTTATATGCTTCTTCAACCAATCGATTGGATCATTATAGTTATATTTTTTATCGTATCAACTGTAATAGGAATCTGGGCAACAAAGCGTGCAAGTAAAAATTCAACTGAATTTTTTCTTTCCGGTAGAAATATGCCATGGTACATCTTAGGATTTTCAATGGTGGCTACTACATTTTCTGTTGATACACCTAATCTTGTAACTGACATTGTTAGACAAAACGGAATTGCCGGCAACTGGGTTTGGTGGGCATTTTTATTAACAGGAATGCTTACCGTTTTTATCTATGCAAAGTTGTGGAGAAGATCGAATGTAATGACCGATGTGGAATTTTATGAAATAAGATACAGTGGAAAATCGGCTGCATTTTTGAGAGGGTTTCGTGCCCTTTATCTTGGATTGTTTTTTAATGTAGTGATTATGGCTTCTGTTACTCTTGCTGCTATAAAAGTTGGTTCTGTTATGTTGAATATGACGCCAATGGAAGTGTTACTTATTGCTGGTGGAATTACAGTTGTTTATAGTGCATTAGGGGGATTACTTGGAGTTCTATTGACAGATTTTATTCAGTTTTTGATTGCAATGGTCGGTTCGGTAGTAGCTGCATATGTAGCTGTTAATCATCCGAAAATTGGTGGACTGAATAAATTGTTGTTTCACCCAGATGTTGCCAATAAGCTTTCTATACTTCCTGATTTCAACAATTATGAGTTAGCACTTGTTGTATTTATAATCCCTATTGCTGTGCAATGGTGGAGTGTTTGGTACCCCGGAGCTGAACCAGGTGGAGGTGGATATATTGTTCAGCGAATGCTGGCAGCAAAGAATGAAAAACATGCAATGGGGGCAACTCTATTTTTCAATTTTGCACATTATGCTTTACGCCCATGGCCATGGATTCTTGTCGCTCTTTCTTCAATAATCGTTTTCCCTAATCTTGATGCCATTCAGCAAGCATTTCCAAACGTTGATCCAAGAATTATACGGCATGATATGGCTTATCCAGCGATGCTGACTCATTTACCAAGCGGAATTTTAGGGATTGTAACTGCATCCCTTATTGCTGCTTACATGTCCACAATGTCAACAAGCATGAATTGGGGTTCATCTTATATAGTAAATGATTTTTACAAAAGATTTTTAAAACCAGACGCACCTGAAAAGGAGCTTGTTCTTGTTGGTAGAATTTCAACTGTTCTAATGATGGTGCTTGCAAGTACGTTTGCACTTCTAATGCAAAATGCATTAAGCGCATTTAATATTCTATTACAGATTGGTGCTGGAACCGGTTTACTTTTTATCCTTAGGTGGTTCTGGTGGAGGATTAATGCAGTTAGCGAAATTGTTGCGATGGTAGTCTCTTTTCTTGTTGCCCTCTTTTTTCTAATTTTATCCAATTATCATAACTCTCAAATAGAAAGTTTGATTGCCTCCGGAATGGATCGGGTTGCAGCTGTTCAACAAGTAGTTCCATTCAAAACGTATGAAGAACTGATTATTGGTGTAATTATTACAACAACTGCATGGATAATTGCAACATTTGTAACCAGTCCAACAAAGACTGAAAAGCTGATCAGTTTTTATAAGCTTGTTCATCCCGGTGGCATTGGATGGAAAAAAATTACGGATATTATGAAGCAAGAAGATCCAAATTATGACCAGGATTTCAATAAAGCATTTATTGCAGAAGGAATACTTGGAATGATTATCGGTTGCATCGGTGTTTATAGTCTTCTCTTTGCAATAGGATATTGGCTTTATTCTCAATACTTACTTGCAGCTTTTCTTACTATTATTGCAATAGTCTGCTCCATAATAATTTTGAAAATATGGAATAAGTTTCATGCAATATAAATTTTTTGTTGATATTAAATTACATCGGTAAGAGAGAATGACCCCTAAAGAAAGAATAAACGCTGCTATGAACCTGGAGAAAGTTGATAAAACTCCTTTGATGTGTCAGATGAGTATAGGACATATGTTAATGCAATTGAAAATTTCTCCTGTAGAATTCTGGTTCGACCCGATCGTCTTTGCAGAAGGATTAATTGAACTAAGAAACATTTACGATTTTGATGGAATTCTTATAAGCTTGCACGGGCATAATCCTGATTGGAGAAACAATGTAGAAAAAATTTATACTACTTCAGAAGCTGAAGTTGTTGAATGGAAAAATGGCGATAAAACTTTCTGCTTGTTTAATGATCTACCATATTATCAATTTGCCTCACCAAGAATAGAAGTTGATTATACAAAAATAACATCCGGCGATCTACCGGATAAATTAAATTACATCCCTGTTTCTCAGAACCTTCCTTTTTATATTAACCATGATCATAAATTCGATGTAATCAATTACATTGTTGATAAGGTTGGAAAAAATTACTCAATTCATGGGGAAATAACTTCACCATTCGATTATTTACTTGATTATATAGGGCTTGATAACGCAATGATTGCATTGATTGATAATCCGGAAACATGTTTGATGATAATTTCCCATTTCACAACTATAATAAAGCAACTTGCAGTTGAAATGTGCGGCACCGGTATTGATGCAATAAAAATTTCTTCGCCGTTTGCCGGATCCGGATTTATATCACCCGAATATTATAAAACATTCGTATTACCTTTCGAAAAAGAGATAGCACAAGCTGTCCGTTCAAAAAATATTCATATCTATACACACACATGTGGTGCAATTAACGATCGGCTGGAATTAATGTTCGATGCTGGAATAAACGGAATTGAATGCCTCGATCCCCCTCCGCTCGGAAATGTTGAGCTTGATGATGCTATTAAGAGAATTGGGAAAAAAGGATTTATTAAAGGGAATATAGATTCTGTGAATATTCTCTTAAATGGTACCGAAGAGGAAATTATTGACGATGTAAGAAAGAGAGTTAATATTGGAGGAATCAGTAAAGGTTTTATTCTAAGCACAGCATGTTCTATCGCTCCTCCGGTAAAACGTGAAAGGATTCAGCTATTAAGAAAAATTATTGATCAAACAGAATAATGCTGTTAGCAAATTTCTACTAATTAGGATGAGATAGAATTTTTCTTTATCTGTAATATCTGATGAAATTATTTCTTAAGAACTTATAAAAAAGCCCCGATTAGATCGGGGCTCTTTTTAGTTAAGTATAGTCTGCGTTTGGTTTTTGTAAGTCTTCTTATCAGTCTGATTTGATCCGGCAAATTTATATTGTGCAATCAAACCTTTAAGGTTGAGAGTCATCTTATTCAATTCATCAGCAGAGCTTGCAATCTGCTGAACACCGGTTGCATTTTCATTAGTAACTTTGCTAATCGATTCTACGTTTCGGCTGATTACTTCGCTTGTAGAACTTTGTTCTTCACTGGCTGAAGCAACCTGTGCAACAATATCCTGAACTTCATTAGAGCTTTCAATAATCTGTTTTAGTGATTCACCGGCTTTGTTTGCAAGAGATTTACCGCTATCAACTTCAGAACTTCCCTCGCGCATAGATTCAACAACATTATCAGTAACACCCTGAATCTGTTTAATCATATCCGAAATTTCTTTTGTTGCTTTGGTAGTTCTTTCTGCAAGCTTGCGGACTTCATCTGCAACTACTGCAAAACCTCTTCCCTGTTCACCAGCTCGTGCAGCTTCTATTGCTGCATTAAGAGCTAATAAATTAGTTTGGTTTGCTATATCATCTATAACCTGAACAATTTCTCCAATCTGTTCACTGCTCTTTCCGAGTGCTTGAATTTTTTCAGAAGCTTTTTCAACAAACTGAGCAATCCGGTTCATACCATTAATTGTTTTATCAACAACATTACCGCCTTCGTGTTCAACTGTTCCGGCTTTTTTAGAAGCTTCTGCAGCTCTCGAGGCATTCTTGGAAGTATCCAGAATTGTTCTTGTCATCTCATCAACACTCATAGCAACTTCATTTGCCTGAACACTCTGTTCCTGTGCACCGGCTGCCATCTGTTCGGTTGCAGAAGAAATCTGTTCGCTAATTGATGCAGTAAGATTAATCATCTCACTGATATTTGTAAGAATGTCGTTTAATGAATTGCCAAGACTATTAATGCTATTCGCAATTAAACGATGGTCACCCTTATAATCGCCTTTAACACGTGCGGTGAAATTGCCTTTTGCCATATCTTCAAGAACTTCAACACCTTCTTTAATTGGCATAAAAAGAGCATCTAATGAAGAGTTTACTCCGATAACAATTTCCTTAAATGCACCATAGAATTTATCCGGGTTACCGCGTGTTGAAACCTTTCCGTTAATAATTTCATCGGTAATAAGTTTTATTTCGAATATAAGGTTGTTAAGATTTTCGATTACTACTTCGAAACTCTTGGAAAGCATATCTTTATCCGATAGAACTTTAATTTGAATATCAAGATTACCTTTGGAAATTTCGTTAGCAGCTTCAATTTTATTCTGCTGACCTTCCCGCATATTTTCAAGAAGACGTGATAGTTCGCCAAATTCATCTTGCGAATCAATAACAACAGAGTCTGCAAAATCACCTTCGGAAAACCGGGTGATAAGTTTTTTGAATTCCTCGATAGGCTTTGTTAACATCGAGGTTATTTTGAAGAATGAGAATAAAAATGCAACCGAACCAAGAAGCATTCCGATAAGACTTACAATTAAAGAATTATCTGCAATTGAAGATAGTTCTCCGTTTAATTCATTACCTCTATTTTTTAAATACTTGTTGATTTCAGAGAAATCATTGACTAATTTTTTTCCTACTTCTTCACCAAATGTAGAAGCAACTTCGGCTGCAAGCTCAAAGCTTCCTGTGGCGGCGGCACTGACTGTTCCATCAATTACAAGAGATTTGTAATCCGACCAATTTGCTTTAATTGACTCAAGATACTTGCTAATTTCAGTATCCTTGTATTCTAGACTAAGAGCTTGAATATTTTCATCGATTGATTTTTTGTAGTCATCAAGTAATTTCAAATTTTTGGTCATTTCACTCTGGAAACTTTCTATTGAAAATTTTAGGAGTGTATTGCTGAGTGCTTCGAATTTGTGATTAACTTCGCTGACCTTGTTCGTAGGTTCAATATAATCCGAGTTTATTTGATCTTTAATTTTGTTGATTACCGTCATCTGGTAAAGAACATTTACCACAATTAAAGTGCAAATTAGCCCAAGTACAAAAAATGAAGAACGTAACTTGGTTTTAAATTTTACATCTTTTAGTGATTTCATGTTAATCCCACTTTTATTGCAGTTTAAATTGGAAAGCCATTGCCATTTTTACTTTAACAGGTTTTCCCTGGTTTGAACCTGGTTTGAATTTGCTATCGCGAAGAACGCGTTCAACTTCTTCGGAACAACCGGCTTCAAGACCTTTAATTATTTTGACATTTTCAACATCGCCACTCTCACCAACATAAACCATAGCAATTACCTTTCCTTCAATACCTGCTTTTCTGGCCATGTTTGGATAATTTATTTTTTTCATTAATGCTGGTAATCCAGCTGCAGGTTCCGGCATAGTTTCGGCAATTGCAAGATAATCTTCATCACCGGGTTTAAGTGTTTCATTATTGTTGCTTGCTAATGCAACATTAAAAACAAAAAATAGAATTAATAATGATAATAGGTGTTTCATAGTTTTTTTACCTCCATGTATTTATTGGTATTCCTTTAATTAGTATTAAACAACTCCTTTACTGTTTAAGAAAGATGAATAAGCTTTATCCTCACCTTTAATGTGCTTGGATAACCACTGAGTCAAAAATTTCATTACATCTAAGGAAAGAGTTTTTCTTCCGGCTTTAAACTCCTCTATAAATGAACTGACATTTTTTACAAATTCCTTATGTTCAGCCACATGTTTATCCTTTTGCGGATAATTATACTTTGCAAATAATTCTTCTTCGGTTTTGAAATGAACAAGTGTATATGCTGCCATATCATTCAAAATTCCTGAAAGAGCAGCATTGGATTCTCCTTTTTTCATTGCATCATGAAGTTTGTTAATCATTTCAACTAATCTCTGATGTTGTGAATCGATGCTTCTAATGTTCACGCTTAAACCGTTGTTCCATAAGATAAGACTCATAAAAAATACCTCCGGCAGTTTTGTTTTATGATTTATTATCGGATTATTCTGACTTTTGTTTAGGTAAATATTTAGGACAGAGTTAGGTTTTTAAGTCTTTTTAAGGGATTATTCAACTATTTAAAACAAACGGGGATGGCGTATCACCATCCCCGTTACATTATAAATTAGACAGTTATAAGTTTTCCATTTTTTCTTACAGCATAACTACTATGAGTTTCTTCAATTCTGAATTGTGAGATTAATTCCTGTAGATTATTTGTTAATCTGTTAAGATCCTCTGCAGCTTTTGCAATCTGTTGAATTCCTGATGCAGATTCCTGAGTAACCGAATTAATCGATTCAACGTTTTTGCTAATCTGTTCACTTGCAGAACTTTGTTCTTCACTTGCAGCTGCAACTTGATCAATCTGACCTGTTACACTTTGGATACTGGTATAGATTTCTTGTAATACAACTTCAACTTCTTGAGTAGATTCAATTCCAGTTTTTACAGATGCCTCGGCTTCAACCATTGAGCTGTTAGCTTCCTTAGCTTCCTTTTGAATTGCTTTTATAGTTTCAGCAATTTCTTTTGTGGCTTTTGTTGTTCTTTCGGCTAATTTTCGTACCTCATCAGCAACAACTGCAAATCCTCTTCCCTGTTCACCAGCTCTCGCAGCTTCAATTGCCGCATTTAATGCCAGCAAGTTTGTTTGATCTGCAATATCATCAATAACCTGTGCTATTTCTCCAATCTGGTCTGTCTTGTTTGCAAGCGATGCTATTATTTGTCCCGTTTTATTTGCCGATTCCGTAATTCTTTCCATTCCCTTTTTAGACTCAATAATTTTAGTTACACCTTTCTGTGCCTGTTCACTGGATTGTTTTGCATTTTTCGAAGCTTCGCCGGCATTACGAGTTGTTTCGTAAATAGTTTTTGTCATCTCTTCAATAGCACTTGCAATTTCGTGAGTTTGAGCACTCTGTTCCTGTGCACCGGCGGCCATCTCTTCTGATCATGAAGAAACCTGGTTAGAAGCACTTGCTGTTGCCTCTACAGCATCATTTACACTTCTAATTAAAGAAGAGAGAGATGTGCCTAAATCGTTAATACTATTTTTTATTAACTGGTGTTCGCCATTATACTCACCTGTTACTCTCGCTGTTAAATCGCCAGTAGCAAATTTACCAAGCACTACAGAACCCTCTTTAATAGGAGCAGTTAAATAACCAAAAGTAGCGCTAAAACCTTCAACGATTTTTCTAAATACACCATTATGTTTTTGAGTATCAACTTTTTCTGATAGATGCCCATCACAAGCAGCGATTGAAAGATGGTTTGCATCATTCGACAAAGATGTTAAACTTTTCTTTATCTCTACTACTGCTTTACCAAGAGTATCATTATCAGAAAGAACCTTAACTTCAACATCTAAATTTCCCTTAGAAAATTCAGTTACTGTTGCAGCTTGTTCGGATAAACTTTCTTTCAATTTTTTTAATGAATCGCCTAATTGACCGAATTCATCAACACGGTTAACAACAATTTCTCCGCTAACGTCTCCCAGTGCTAGTTTCTTAATATTATCCATGTAACGGAATAAGTCTAGTAATACATTCTTCTTAACAAGATAAACAATCATGAACCAGACAAAAAGAGCCAACCCGGCAACTAAAACAAGAGAGCCAATTTTTTCGTTGAATATGGCAGCATTTGTTTTTTCCAAAGAATACTTAACACTCATTACTGCAAATACATCGCCCGCACTTCCTTCATGGCAGCTAACACAAGATTCATCTGCAAGAAGAGTAGTTATAGAATGAAATACAGGAATGTTTTTGAATTCCTCTTCGGCAAAATAATCCTGTTTGGTTTTAACAATCTCTTTTTCCAGGGAATTCATAGTTCCAGATTTTTCTTCATTAATGATTTTTGTAGGAATGATACGTACTTCCGCAACATTATCGAGTTTTTTAACTCTTTCTACAAATGGTTCTACATTAGTTACACCCTCTCCCATAGAGAATAGAATGGAGTGCTTCATTGTTTGGTTAATTTCATGCGCAATTTCTTTTGCACTTTCGAGCTTGGTTGACTGGGAATAATAAATGATAAAGATCAATACTAAACCGAGAACTGCAATTAAACCGGCAGCTACCGAAAGGGATATTTTTTTAGAAACAGACTTAGATGATTTAAGTAGATCCATATTGCCCTCAATATATTTATTAGAATTATTTTCCTTTCCGTCGTTAAAACGACTTTATAATTTTCAGAATTAGTATCTGTTTTAATCCCCTCTGTTTTCTAAATTACTATGCCGGTAAGAGCTCCACTTCATTATTAGCAGTAAGTGTTACTTCCAGATCAATTAATATTAATAATCGGTCTTCCAATTTTCCAACAGCTTTAATGAATTCTGTATTAATACCAGTAACGATTTCGGGAGGTGCTTCAAAAATATTTTCTGGTACTCTTAGAACTTCTGTTACCGCATCAACAATAAATCCAACTGTCTTTCCTTGAACATCAACTACAATAATTCTAGTGTTTTTATCCCGCTCTTTTCTGGCAATACCAAGTTTACATCTTAGATCAATAACCGGAATTATTTTACCTCTTAGATTAATAACCCCGTCAACAAAATCGGGTGCATTAGGAACCTTGGTAACCTGCTGCATTCTTATAATTTCCTGAACAAGTAAAATATCGATTCCGAATTCTTCATCTCCAATCATAAAACTTACGAGTTGAAGTAATTGCCCGGTCTCTTTTTTCTGAACTTCGTTATTTGTCATATCTCACCTATCAAATTTTGATTGATGTAATTATCGCACTTTTATTATCGAACGCAATAAATTTTTGTTTAATGGAATTAGTAATTAGGAAAATGTTTATTAGAAAATACTTACTTGGCTGGGTTTAAAAAGAAAATACAAATTACGGGCAGATAAATACTGTTTACCTGCCCATATTTTGTTAACCTATTTATAACAATAAGATTATTCCTGATCTAATTCTTTAAGAATAGCATCAGCTACTTTAGAAAGAACTTCTTCAGTATCATAAAATTTGTTGTTTAGCTTCTGTTTTATCTCTTCAAGTCTCTGTGAACCGAGTTCGGACTTAGCAATGTCTCTTGCCTGGGATGAGATTTCGATCCTGTCCTTTTTGCTTGATGAACCAGCCGAGCCGGGTTTATCGACCTTTGAAGGTGTTTGTGAAAAAATGCTGTTATTGATCCCTTTTACTTGCACGATATCACCTAATATAATTTGTGATTTTTTTCTGCTTATTTATGTTAAAAAGCTGATTTTCAGTCTTTTTTAATTCTCTTCTAAACTTCTCTATAATATTATCGTAAGATTCTTCAATAAGTTTAGCTTTAATTAACATTTCAGGATCATATTTTGCAATATTGTTAATACCGTATTTTTGAGCTAAATCCTTCTTAATTCCCTGAATTTCGGCCATGTTATCCAGAGATAAACGGAAATTATTATTAAAATTTTCTGTGGTAAGGTTATTTATATAACCTTCTACAAGATCCATCAATTCTTTCATTCTACTTGTTTTTTTCTTTAGCTCGTTCATATTATCTATTCTTTAGTAAGATGATGATGAAAAATAATTTTGATATGATAAAATTTCAGCAAGTTGCATCTGTAAATTTATATAACGCTGTCTAAGAGCTTCTGCGTTTTTATCTAATCTATTCTGGGCAAAGGTAATAGAATCTGATAAAGATTTTATTGTATTATCATAATTCAACTTCGATTTTGCAATATAACCGCCGCTTCCTAAGTAAGGGTCTATTCTGTCAATCATATTTTTTGCAAGTCCGTTTGACGAACTGAAAAACTCAACAACCTCTGAAAGATTATTTTCAATTGCGCTGTTAAATGTTGTTTCGTTACTTAATGATAAACCGGAATTAACATTGAATGTAATTCCAAGTTTTGTTAATGAATTAATCTGGTTCGAAGGAATTCCACTTACAACCGAATATGCGAATGAATTGAGAGTTGATAAAATTGATGAAGCGGTTGTATCGTTTGCAAATAGTGCTTTTGTTGTTCCGGATGATTTAAGATTACTTTTAATATGTGTATAGATATCGTTAAACTTGGTAATAAAATCCTGTACTTTGCTTTTAATAGCACTTACATCTTTATTAACCGTTACTGAAACATCCGAATCTGAAGACTGCATTACAGATTTAAGAATAATGTTTGTTCCATTTATTAAATCAGTAATCGTATTTGAATTTCTTTCGATATTTATTCCGTTGAATTCAATTTTGGAATTAAGCTGATTGGTTGAGTATAAAAATCCGGCTGTATCCAACCCTTCGTTTTGAACAAACATTTGACGGGATGTTCCCAGGTTCAATCCCAGAGCAGCAAGAGAATTACTTGAGCCGGAATCTGAAAGAGAGGTAATTCTAAAGTCGTAACCGGAATTTTTAGAAGTCAACGATAATTGTGTCCGTTCACTTACAGGTGAAAATACGGATGCAGTTACTAAACCGGAAGCAGCTTTTTCTTTTTCTCCGGTTATTCCTAACTCGCTTAATAATGAACCTGTATCGCTTTTGAAAGAAATATATTTAGATGAATCTTCAACTGTAACTTTTAACTGGAAAGATTCGCCATCTACAATTTTTTGTGCAGAAATTCCACTAACTGAATTTAATTGTGAAACAATGCTATCCATTACTTCGCTGTAAGATCCAGCCGAGTAATTAAATGTAGTTTCGGTTCCATTCAAATCAATAACAAATGAACCGGAAGAATTTGAATCACCGGAAATTGCTGATGAAAAAACCTCAGCTTTATCGGCGTTAATAGCTTGTTGAATTTTTTGAATTACCGTGCTGTTCTTAATTACTCCACCTGTAAAATCAGTTTCCGAAAAAGTAACAGAGACATTGCTTGTAAATTCGCCGCCGCTTCCATCTCCGGTTTTAATCTGAAATTGATGAGTCCCGGGTTCTGTAATTACACTTGATGTGTCGTTTGAGACAAGATCGTTGGAAAGAACAAGATCATTTTTTGCAAGTTGATTTATTCTTATAGAGTATGCACCATCATCGGCACCAGATGTTGAATTGACAGTTAAAAAATTTGTGTTTGATGATGATGCGGTTTTAGAAAAATAAACAGAATCCGAAGTTGAGGAGTTTAAATTCGATAGAACAGACTTAAGAGCATCTAACTTACTACTTAACACTGAATAAGCTGAAGTAATATTCTGGTAGAGATTTTTACGGGTTGTAAGGGGAGTAATCCGCTTACTCTGTTCAGTGGTTTTGTAATTAGCAACAAGATTATTAATTCCTGATGTAGTAAGAGCATCGTAAGCCATTTACTATCTCATATTATTCAATGATTCTTGCCAGGTATTTCTTAGTTCAGAAAGTATTTTGAATACAACCTCTGTATTGTTCTTTCTCATCTGTTCCTGGCAATACTGATACAATTTAAAGAGACCAAATGAAATTTCTTTAGCGGACGGATCGTCAAAATTAAGAGCATTTATAAGAATCTGTAATGCTTCGTTTGTTTTAACCATATCGTTTTTCTGGCAGTGTACAATTGCGAAATCGTAAACTTTCATAATAAGCTGCTGGGGCGAAGCAATACTGATTTGATTTACTAAGTATGGATTAGTTTTATTATGAAAAGATTGTGCTGTATGCATATTGTTTCCGGTATTTTGTTAAAAAACCCCCGGCATTTAAGCCGGGGTTCCTGTCAATTCTCAGTGAGCAAGATTTCGATACCGAAACTAATATTATCGAAATAAGCTCAATATCTGCTGAGGTGCTGAATTCATTTGAGCTACCATTGCGGTACCGATTTGAGAGGAAATTTGACCCTTAGTAGCATTCAATTGTTCCATTGCAACGTCTGCATCAAATATACTGCTTATTGAAGCTGTATTGTTTGCAATAGCTGCGGTTAAGAATTCTTCTCTTGAATCAAGAGCTTGAGAAAGGTTACCGATTCTACCAAGAGCAGCTCTTACGTTATCGCCAACAGTAGTTGTATCAAAAGTGATAACTGTATTATCAGTTGTACTTTGTAAACCGGATGTTCCAACTGCAGCTTCAAGAGCAGCAACTCCTAATGAGGAAGTTGAGAAATCGAAGGTTAATGTAGCGCCACTAACATTAAATGACGGAGCAGATGTACTTGATAAGAGGTTTGTTCCGTTAATTGTAGTGTTTCCAAGAATAGAACTGATTTCACCAGCTAATGTTCTAATATCTTTTGCTATTGCAGCAGAATCTTTAAGAGGATCGCTTGCATCAACTTGTTTTGCTTTAATCTGGTTTAATTTGTCACTTATCTGTAAAAGAGCAGATTCAGCAGTAGATAAGAAGTTTTTTGCAGAAGAAATGTTATTTAGCTGAGCTTTTTTAACTAATGTTTCAGCTTCCAACTTTTTACCAACGTTGTAACCAGATGTATCATCTGCTACTGAGTTGATCTTCTTCTGTGTTGCTAAACGAAGTTGTGCTTTTTCTGTTTGCGCATTAACCTTTACTAAAGCGTTATAAGCTTTTAATGCACCAATGTTTGTGTTAACTGAGAATGCCATAACTAC
Organism: uncultured Melioribacter sp.; assembly: GCA_964510325.1. GTDB lineage: Bacteria > Bacteroidota > Ignavibacteria > Ignavibacteriales > Melioribacteraceae > DSXH01. Next base: position 19,376 of record CAZEBL010000021.1, read on the forward strand.
CTCCATGTGTTTTTATTATTTTACTCAAGCTTCCTTGCTTGAGCTGTTAATTTGTTGAGATTATTTTCTCAATTATATTATCGGATGGTTGATTAAAAAGTTTAAAACAAATTTTAGTCTAATTGGAAGGGACTCCGGTAAGCTTTGATTTGATTAGATTAATTCTCTCTATTACTTCTGGTATGTTGAAAAATTTCTCTTCTATTAATTTTATTGTTTGAAATAGTCCGTCATAATTACCATCGGTTATATAAAATGAGAGTAAATAAAAATATACAGAAGGATCATCATTTCTGTTCTCTGCCAGATTAATATAAATTTCCGCAGCTTTCTGGTGTTCATTGCATGTAATATAAAATTCACCCAAACATTTTTTTATCTCTAAATCTTCGGGAAATTGTTCTAACAATTTTTCTAACAGAGCCAGTTTGGAGCTCATTTCAGAATATTCCTTTATTATGAAAATTAATACAGGAAGGTTCTGATTACTGGCATATCTTGTAACAGCAGCCACCTCAGATTGATCGATGGAGTTGTTTTCTATCAACTTTTCTATGGCTAAAACAAATTTTTCTTTTTCAATTAACCTTGAGCTATTAACATAATTGATAAATTTTCGATAATAATTTTTTAGCATGCTTTTGTCGCCAACTTTCCTGGCAATATTTAATCCACAGAGAATAGTTTCTTCTTCATTTAGAAAAATAGAATAGTCTGTATTTCCTTTGCCATTTAGCAGATCACCATTAAATAGTTCAGCTTTCTGGCAGTGTTCAATCGCTTTCTTAATTTCATTTTTCCGTAAATAGACTTTAGCCGCTAAAAGATGTGTGAATGCATCGTTATTACGCATCTGGAGAGATTTCTCCAAATATCTACATGTTTCATTTATATTATGTTCATTATTATAAATAACTGAGAGGGATGAATATGAATGTGCGCGGTAAAGCGTATTAAAGCTTTTATTTTCAGCCGCAAGTAAAAAATATTTTTTTGCTTCAGAATAATTTTCAAGAATTTCATAGGTTAATGCAAGTTGAAATTCCAGATAAGGATTTCGATTCTTCTGGTATTCTTGAATAAGTAATTCCAAATTACGTCTTGCTTTTTCTTTCTTAAGATCTGTATTAATATCATAACCGATGTGTTCAATTAAAATATTGGACTTATTTATTTCGTAACCATTATTTAACAATGATGGTAAGATCTGCTCGTGTACAGAACCATTAAATGTAATATTCTTATTATTAGCAAATAAACGAACGTAGGACATCTGATTGTCCCTTCCATGTTCGGAATCTAGACTTTTTACCGTGCAATAAAATCCAGTTTTGCTT
>CAZEBL010000022.1:0-3414 GCA_964510325.1 uncultured Melioribacter sp.
TCCGCCACTACGCCAAGCCGCAAAACGTTATCGAAAATTAAAAAATAATGCTAAAATCTGTATCTGTCTATTTTTAGTAAAATTACATTTCTAAATTCTTCGCAATCAATAATTTCCTAACAATTAGAATAGAATGTTCTTCGCCCGATTGTTAAGTAAATTGAAACGGATTCTTATTTAATTCTGTTTATATTTAAGTGAATCATAAAAAATACTAATGAATTTAAGACGCTTAAGAATATTAAAAGATGGTCAAAGTAAATCCGGTCCGTTTGTTTACTGGATGCAACGTGATCAGCGGGCTCATGATAACTGGGCACTTATATACGCACAGCAAAAAGCAATTGAGCAGAAAGAAACTCTTTATGTTGTATTCAATCTTGTGCCGAATTTTTTAGATGCTGCAATCCGTCAATACGAGTTTATGATTAAAGGTTTGCAGGAAGTTGAACAGGAATTGAAGAAGCATAACATTTCATTTGTATTAACAACAGGTGATCCCGGAGAAGAAATTCCAAAGTTTATAAATAGTATCAGTGCTTCACTACTTGTAACCGATTTCAATCCTCTAAAAATTGTTCGACGGTGGAAAAAATCAGTTGCAGATAAAATTGAAATTCCTTTCCACGAGGTTGATGCGCATAATATTGTTCCATGTCTGCATGTATCGGATAAGCAGGAGTTTGCAGCTTATACAATCCGACCTAAGATTCAGAAATTACTACCGGAGTTTTTAGATGAATTCCCTCCTCTTCTGAAAATGACGACGAAAGTTGAAAACAGGATGATCGACTGGACTTCAATTTATAAATCGCTCAAGATCAATAAAGATGTTAAGGAGATTGACTGGCTTTTACCCGGCGAGAATGCTGCTCATAAGAATCTTCAGGAATTCATAAGTAATAAATTTGCGAATTACGGAACTGACAGAAATTTTCCGACGCACGATGCACAATCAAATCTATCACCTTACTTTCACTTCGGACAGATTTCACCTCAGCGGGTTGCGCTTGCAATTCAGCCGTTAACTGAACATGCAGAATCTCACAAATCATTTTTAGAGGAGATGATAATACGCCGCGAGCTGTCCGATAATTTCTGTTATTACAATAAGAACTATGATTCCTTCGATGGTTTCCATCCTTGGGCACAGGAGTCGCTAGACCTTCACAGGAAAGATAAACGGGATTATATTTACACATTGGAAGAATTTGAACTTGCCAAAACTCACGATGATCTCTGGAATGCCGCACAAATGGAAATGGTAAACAAAGGAAAGATGCACGGCTACATGAGAATGTACTGGGCTAAGAAAATTTTAGAGTGGAGTAAATCACCCGAGGAAGCGATGCAAATCGCTATCTATCTAAATGATAAATATGAATTGGATGGACGTGACCCAAGCGGTTATACGGGAATTGCCTGGTCAATTGGCGGGGTGCATGACCGTCCCTGGTTTGAACGACCCGTTTATGGTAAAATACGTTATATGAATTACAACGGCTGCGCTAAAAAATTTGATGTGAAAAAATATATTAACCAAAACTTACCTTCCTCACATTAAACATTAATCATAATTCCGTTGTCAATTATTCAAAATCTATAGACTAATTATAAAGAATATGCTGGTGCTAAAATGAAATCTGTATGTAAAATTAATTCTTTCGTAAACATTATTATTCTACTATTCATCTTTACATATATTTCAACCACACCAGTAAAAGCACAAGTGACAAAGAATAAAAATTCCCTAATAAAAAATTCGGCGAGGGCTGATATAACTACCGGACTTGTTGCTCACTGGAATTTTGACAACGACAACAACAGTGTGAGCGATATAAGCGGATATAATTTATCTGGCAGATCATATAATATCAGTTACGAAGCTGGAATAATAGGGAAATCTGTATTATTCGATTCAATCAATGACCGGATTATTATCTCTGACACAATTAATAAATTACCCGATAGAATAGCTGGACTTGATAGCGGAACAATTTCCGTCTGGTTTAAGTTTAGAAATGTTGGGGGCCAAATGCTTCCGATCTTTTATTACGGCGAATCATCAAACACTGCGCCTCATAACAGCCTTATTATAGAAATTGGTCATGGTGAAAATATTTCAAATAGAAGACTCTATTTTACTATTGTAAATTCGAGATTCTGTTATGATTCCCAATCAAACCTGGAAGAAAATAATTGGTATCATTTCGTTGCTGTAGTTGGGAAAAATGGAAATACCGGTTATCTTAACGGCAAAGAAATGACAAACAGAAATTATAATCTTGGTTCTGATAAAAACTATAAAAACTTTTTCAGTTCAGTTACCTCGAATAAACTTTGCGCAATTGGATATGGCAGATACGGATTAAATAATAATTTCTTTACCTTCAAAGGTAATATTGATGATCTAAGAATATTCAACAGACCTTTAACTGAACAGGATGTAAAAGAGCTTTACCAGATGGGAGCCAGTCAGTTCGATTATAAACCGACATACGAGAATGTTTTTTATGGTCCATATGAAAGGAACGTACTCGATTTCTGGAAAGCCGAATCATTAACAAAGACACCTTTAGTAATTTTTATTCATGGCGGAGGATTTCATTCCGGGGATAAAACCCAGGCACGGAGCGGATCTAATCTCGATAATTTGAAACGTTGTCTGGAAAATAAGGTGTCGTTCGCAGCAATCAATTACCGTTTTAAGGAAACTACTCGTTTGGATACAATAATGCTTGATATTGCAAGAGCATTACAATTTTTAAGATCGAAATCCGTGGAGTGGAATATTGATAAAGACCGGATTGCATCTTATGGTGGATCAGCTGGCGGAGGCGCAACTATCTGGCTTGCATTAAATAATGATCTTGCTGACCCAAACAATCCGGATCCTATTCTTAGGGAATCAACAAGATTAAAAGTGGCGGGACATTTAAATTCACAAGCTACATATGATTTTAAAAGATGGCCAGAAATATTAAATATACCGGCAAATGAAATAAATGCGATGGTTGTAAACGAGCCGTTAACATTGTATCATATTCCGGATACGAGCTGGTATCAGAATCCCGAAATAATTGAACTTAGAAAAAGACTTGATATGATTTCGATGATCGATTATACCGATCCACCTGTTTACTTCGAAAGCCTTAATCCCAATGTTCCTCCTACAACATCAGGGGCAATAATACATCATCCAAAGCATCCAATTTATTTAAAGGAGATTTACACCAGCCTCGGACTCGAGCATGCAATTGTTCTGGCTGAAACTCCCCAATCGGAACGAATCAATATGCTCGACTTTTTCTTCAAATTTCTTCTGAATAATAATACCGAAGTCGATGACCGTTTTAATATACCAACCGGTTATCAGTTAATGCAGAATTACCCGAATCCGTTTAATCCATCTAC
>CAZEBL010000022.1:3514-20151 GCA_964510325.1 uncultured Melioribacter sp.
AATAATTACATATCAGATTTCAGAACCCGGGCATGTTACATTAAAAGTATTTGATCTATTAGGAAGTGAAGTTGTTTCGCTTGTTGATGAATTTAAAGAGCCGGGAATTTATAATTCAACATTCACAATCAACAATCCCTCCTTCTCTTCAGGTGTTTATTTCTATCAGTTAAAAACAAATAAATATATCGGAACTAAAAAGATGATCTCGATAAAATGAAGAAAATATTATTAATCTGGGCACTTTGCTTATTCAGAATAATCCCGTTAACTGCACAATCATATTCTTCAATTGATAGTCTTATTTCAGATAGACTCAATTCTGAATACAACGGAAATTGTGTGATAATGATACGTCATAACGATTCACTTTCTTTTTATAAGAATTACGGTTCATACGACAGTTCAACAGTTAAGGGTATTGCATCATTAACAAAAACTTTTTCGGGTATTGTTATTTTAAAACTCGTACAGGAACGATTGATTAATCTTGATGATTCAATCGGTCTTTATATTCCTTACGCAACTTCAATGGGTAAAGGAAGCAGTACAATCCGTCAGAATTTTTGTCATACAGCCGGCTGGGATGGAATTACCGGGAATACATATCTCACAAATCCGTCATTAAATTTAACCGAATGCGTTGATAGTATAATAAAATATGATCCGCTAATTTATAAACCCGGTTCTATGTTCAAATATACCGGTGTTTCCATGCAGGTTGCCGCAAGAGCTGCTGAAATCGCAACCGGAGATAAGTGGAATAATCTCTGGTCAATAAAAATTAAAGAACCGTTAGGACTTAATTCAACACAATTTGGATTTCAAAATAATCCCAGAGTTGCCGGAGGATTGGTTTCAAGCCCCGCCGACATAATCCGTTTAGCACAATTCATTCTGAATAATGGAAAACTTTACGATGGGACTCAATTAATAGATAGGAACCGGATGGAAGAACTATGGAAAGATCAGACTAACAAAGCACCGGTTATCGATATGCCGTATCCCTTTAATCCTCCTTATAATAATCCTTACAATGCCGATACAATCAGATACGGGATTGGAACATGGCTGGATATATATAATCCTCAAACAAATTATCAGGAACAGATTAGCGGTGGTGGGGCATTTGGGACTATAATGTGGATTAATCGATGTAACAATACATGTGGAGTTATTTTTACTTATTCCAGTTATAGCAAGGTGTGGGAAACTTCATTCAGGGTAATTGATATGGTTAATAAGATTTATCCTGATATGTGCAACACAACTTCAGTAATAGCTTCTAGTTTTATACCGGAAAAATTTCAGTTGGAACAGAATTACCCTAATCCATTTAATCCATCTACAATAATTACATATCAGATTTCAGAACCCGGGCATGTTACATTAAAAGTATTTGATGTTTTAGGAAGAGAAGTGGCAACGCTTGTAAATGAATACAAACTACCAGGAAACTATAATTTAGAGTATCGAGTTAAAAGTGAAAAAATTGCAAGCGGAGTATTTTTCTATCAACTCAAGACAAAAAATTATATTCAAACAAAAAAGATGCTGGTCATTAAATAACTTGAAAGAGACCTCTGAAAAATATCATTCGTCATTTCGACCGAAGGGAGAAATCTTGGATTATGATAAGATTTCTCAGTCGCTTCGCTCCTTCGAAATGACATTGCTGAATTTTTCAGATGCTTCTTGAAAAATATTTCAAGCTAATTTTGGATAATAATTATTACTTAATCTTCCACTCATCCTCTTTCTTAATTATAGTGTGTGGACCATTACCTTTAAGCCACTCTTCTGCTTTTTTATCTTTCTTTAAATGAGCGTCCCAAAAAGCTGTGCTTAATGCTAAAATTACTTTATGATGATTTGGATTTCTTTGTTCACTATCCCCCGGTAATGCACGGTCTGTAAATGCTGAATGTTCTCCATTATGTAAAACGATTTGATATTTGTCTCCTGCTGGAAGACTTGGAAAAACAGAAAGCCGCGATTCTAAATCTTGATCTCCAATTGCAGCAATGTCTTTTGTACCAGTCATAAGCATCCATGGAATTGATACACTGCTAAAAGAGATTTTTGCATCACTATTTTTAGCTGAACTTGGGCTCATTGGAATAGCTGCCTTAATTCTTTTATCTACATAAGAAATTTTCCCGTTTTTAAATACTTCTCCGCAAACAGCTTGTGTTGTGCGTGCACCAAAAGAATGGCCTGACATTCCGATTCTGTTTAAATCAAATTTCCCAAAATAATTGCTATTCTTATCCTTGTTTAATTCTTCTAACTTGTCAATTACAAAACTTACATCTTTAATTCGCAGCAAAAAATTTTCGACATTTGCTGCTTTGCGCATCGCATTCTTTCTTAGAAGTTTTGGCTTATCTTTCCATACTGCTTCGTCACTTCCGGGATGTTGAATAAAGATACAAATATAACCCCGTGCTGCCCAATGTTTTCCTAGATAAGAACTGCCTTCACGAGAACCGCCAAGTCCATGACTGAAAAGAATTACTGGCGCCGGCAAGTCAACATCAGCATAGTAAATTTTTACAGGTATTTCTCTTTTCCTCTTCGAGTCTTCAAAAGTTAAATCAACTGTTTCAACCTTTTCACCTTTTTCAATTTCTAAAGGATTATAGATTTGTTGAGATACAACTGCATTAGCAATTAATAAAAAAAATAATATTGCAATTCCCTTGAATTTGATTTTCATAATAATACCCATTGGGAAATTTCCTTTAGTTTGCTTAGCAACAATTTATAAACATTTTAATTAAATATTTCTGTCTCTCCATCCAATAAAAGAATTTTTGCTAATCTCATTTTTTTCTTCATTGCAATAAATTTAATATCATCTGCTTTTTTCAACATTCTGTACTTTATGAATGCTTTTTCTTTATCTGTCAAATTAGACTTATTCTTTTCATACCAATCTTTACCAATTTTTTTTACTTCTTCCTTTAATGCTTTCATTTCGGATTTATGTTTTTCAGCAATCGTTTTTATTTTATCTGAATAAGGTGTGATCAATTTTTGTAAATCCTTTAATAGTTCTCCCTGTTTTTTACGAATTGAAGAAAATGATTCTCGGCTGGCTTCATATAATGATCTGTTACCATCCCTCATCCCTTCTAAAGCTGAAATCCGCTTATTTAAGAGTTCTTTTTTAAGTTCTTTTGCTCTGGATTGAAGTTTTTTTAATTCTTCAAGATCATTATCGCTTAAAATTCTTTCAACATCTTTCTTAAAAAGTTGAACTTCTGGGAAAACACTCTTAACAGTCCATTCTTTTATAAGATTTTTAAGTTCACTGAATTTTTCGTTTTCTTGACAGATAATATGATTAGTAAAAAATAGAAGAATTGCTATTAATTCGATACTGAAATATAATATTCGCTTCATGGCGAACTCCTGAAATATTTTTAATTTTATGCAATAGACAACACGGTTTATCTTTCGGATTAATCTTAATAATAGTATTAAACTCAAAAAATGCAGTACTTGTCCAAATGTTAGATTAAAGAGGATTAAAATGATAAAATCATTTCTGGCTTTTATTCTACTTCCAGTTCATTTATTATCAGCACAATCATTTAAAATAAATGATGTAATAATCTCCGATACAACTACTTCACTTACCGATCCCGAAATTGACTGGGTATCACATCATTTTGTTTGGGCATCTAAGGAGGGAGTTTGGGTTGGTAAAATTGATCCTCAAAGCGGACGTTTTATTCCTTCAAACGGAAAAGGAATTCTTATTGATTCAACTCCTTCTTTCACCGGAATGACAGTAGTTAAAAATGGTCCCGAATGGGCAATAAGTAAAAATGGGTCAGTAATAATTTATCCCGATTCGGCTGATAGTGAATCTAAAATTCAGGTAGGTACAGCAAAATTGATTGATGGAAATTGGGTTGCCTCGCCATTACCAAATAGTCTTAATCGTATTCCATTCTTTGGAAGCTACGATGAGAATTACATTAAAGATGGAATTACATGCGCTTCAATTGACCCGGTTACTATGAAAGGAACTGGAATGAAGTTGAGAAATACAACTGATAATAGCGAGCTTTCTCCTTCGGCTGATTTAAACGGGGGAAGATGGATTAAAGGGTTTTATGGTGTAAGTCTTGGTAATGAAAAAAAAGTGCCTTATGAAACCGGTTTTTTTAATGCAAATAATTCTGAATATACGAAGATTGCTGAATTTACAAATCAAATAGATCAGGTTTGGCTTGTAACAATGCCCGAGTATAATAATTTAAAAGTAATGTGGTGTGTTGAAAAATTGGTTGATCAGGATGAAATAACAACCTATGCGCTGGTTAATAATAAGTGGATAAAATCGGGCTCATTCAGAATTCCTACCGATAGAAAAGAAATTTTTTCGCCGGAACCATTCTGGTGGAATGGGAAGACATATCTTTTTCTAATTACAAGAGCAAGAGATAATCAGCCAAGATCTCTCTATCCTCAGGTTTGGATAATGAGTTTAGACCCTGACAATAAATTTTTTAGAATGATTAGTGAAGAAAAAGCTGCTGTTCGAACAGACCCTGAAGTTTATTACACAACAAGTGAACCGGTTATTTATTACACAGAAACTAAAGCTAATAATTTAAAAGTGCTTCATATGTGCGCAACCGGCTTGAATGAAACAAAAGTAATTTATCCTAAAGCCCCTTTTGAACAGATGACATTTACTAAAGATTATTTCCCCGGAACTCTGGATAAGAATGGCATGTATCTCGGTAGTACAGAAACAATGACTATAATTGCTCATAAAGGAAAACTCTTTGCCGGTATGGGTAATTGGATGGATTACCCGTGGCAGATGAACTCTTCTAATGAGGGTTCTCAGGTTCTTAGAAAAGATAGTTACAATTCACCGTGGGTTGTAGATACCTCTTTTGGATTTAGAAGTATGAGAACCGATGCATTGTTATCTGTAAATTTTACAAAGGATGCAAACAATAATGAACTTAAACCGGCTGTAAATCTTTTGGTATGCGGAGCCGGCGATATTTCTATAGATAGACCAAGAGAATTAAACATTTGGGTTAGAGACGATACAAAAAATAAATGGCTTAAGAATACTGGTTTTACCGTAACCAAAGGTGGTACCGGAATTAGAGCGTTTTCCATTCATACAGATAAAGTTACCGGCAAGCAATATCTCTTTTGCGGCATGAGTGAAGGAGATATTATTAAAGCACAATACAATACCAATAAACCTGGACTTCTTGAAATTGATACAACAAGAGAATTGCGTGGATTAGGAAGAGTAATGGCTATGACGGTATGCAACGGAGACCTTTACGCTTCTGCAGGAGTGGATATTGTTGGCAAAGATACTGTTGGTGGATTATTTAGAAGAATAGATGGAGCTATTCCTAAATGGGAAAGAGTTTATACATGGCCTTACATAGAAAGCGCAAGCGGTGGCGATGAACCTAATATTATGAGAGGCATTACTACTATTCCGGATCCAAAAGGAAGTGGTAAAGATGTAATTGTTGGTACAAGAGCATTTCCTGGTATTGTGGAAATAATTGAACCGCATAATAATCACAATGTTTACACTGAATTTTATATAAAAGATTTTTTCTCATCCCAGTGGAATGTAAATTATAAAGGGGCTGCGCTTTCTGCATATAATTATTTTGTACCGGATACACTAAATGGAGAAGAAATATGGTGGCAGAGTCTTTGGGTTAACCATCCCGATGCTAGTAAAGGACATCCTTATAACGGTTCTCACTTTTTGGTGAGATATAAAAATGGAACTTATAAATACGGCGATATTTTTGATGATAAAAATCCTCTTCCAAAAGGTCTAAATTTACGAGCGTGCCGTACAATTTGTAAATCTCCCTTCAAAGAGGAACCATTTACTTATTATTTTGGGGGATATGACGCTGCAAAAGATACAAGCAATAATACTTCATGGATTTATAAAGGAAGGATTGACAAATTTACATCGGCAGCAAATTTTAACGAAAGCATACCAACAGAATTTAAATTACTCCAGAATTACCCCAATCCGTTTAATCCATCTACAGTTATCAGATATCAGATATCAGCAATCAGTCATGTTAGTCTAAAAGTTTATGATGTTCTCGGAAGAGAAGTGGCAACACTTGTAGATGAATATAAACAACCGGGATTTTATAGTGTAGAGTTTAGAACGAAGAACTTAGGGTTATCTAGTGGAATATATTTTTACCAACTAAAAAGCAGTAATTCTTCTTATGGCATTGAACAAAATTACATCGAGACCAAAAAGATGATGGTTTTGAAATGAAGAGCACAATTATTTTTCTATTATTAGCGCTTTCTTTAGTTTATTCGCAAAGTTGGAAAGGAGAAGACATAATAATAAGCGATACAACAATTGGGTATATAGATCCGGAGTTTATTCAGTATAAAGACAGTGTGTTTGTATCTTATGCGCTTAGTAATGGCAATGTTTTAATTGGTGTAATTAATCCTGCAAATGGAATGTTCTACAATAACTATGGCAGAAATATTTTTATTGATAGGCCATGGGCACAGATTTCAATTATTACAAATGGGCCAGAATTTGGTCTTGGTTCAAATGGTCCGGTTATGTATTACACAAAATTAAAACCGAATGGTAAAACGGCAATTTATAAATCGGTTTATCCATTCAAAGCCGGTTCCTTTTCAGAAATTCAACTTGATTCAAATTATTCTTATGCCGGTGCTTGCGGTTCCATTTACAGTAATTATAGTAATCCTTATTTATGGATGTACAAAGGAAACTTAACAACCGATAAATCAAGATGGCAAATTGGACAAGTTAAGAATGTATGGCTTAGTTCTAACAATAATATTATATCAGAAATAAGTAAATCTCCTATAACAACAATTAGGTGGACTCATAATTCGCCATACATAACATATTCAAATGAGGTTAATTCTGTTAAACAGATTTTTATTCTAAATACAGAACAAAATACTTATGAACAAGCAACCTTTGATAGTAAGGATAAGAATGACCCCTGGGGATTCTTTGCGCCTGAATATGATAATGAATTTTGCCTGATGGCAAATATAGAAAACAAGTATATAAGGGTTTATAGAAAAGTAAGTAACAATTGGAAAGCTGTAGATTCATTATTTCTTCCTAAAACAAATAACAACGATACCTTATTAACTTCTGTTGAACCAATCTATGGAGGAAGAGGTTTTAACAGCAATTCATATTTTACAGTTCAAGCATACAACGCAAGTAATAGCTATACATCTATATGGCTGCTCGGACTTGGCAATAAACTTCAAAGAAGGTTGGATGAAGGAAGTATTTCCGGAAGATTGATGGAAAGATATGACCCGGAATCAGTCTTCTGTAACAATGAATTATATGTTTACTATACAGAACAAAATAATACAGCCCGAATACGAAGATGTAAAACCGGATTAAATAATAATTCTATAGAAATCTATAGGAATATTCCATATCATAAAATTCAGGGTGTGGATGATAATCTTCTAAGTCTGGATATTTATAAACCAAGTAACGGAGCTATAAGAAAACAGGTAATGATTTATGTGCATGGAGGTTACTGGAATGCCGGAGATAAATCTTTTGTAGGTGAAAAAGCAAAGTTGTTTACAGACAGCGGCTATGTTTTTATAAGCCTAAATTATAGACTCTCCCCAGATCCGCCGGACACATTAAATGCAAACCGAGTTAAATTTCCAGATCACCCGGAAGATATAGCAAAAGCAATAAAATGGATTTATAATAATATCGAGCAATACAGTGGAGATAAGAATAAATTATTTATGATAGGTCATTCTGCTGGGGCTCATCTGGTTCTGTTGCTATCTACAAATAAAAGTTTTCTGGAAAAGGAGGGGCTTGGTCTGGCTAATATAAAAGGAACTTGTGTATTGGATTGTGGAGTGTTTGATGTTGAAGAGGAAATTAATCAAGCTTCGCGAGCACCCGAAAGACTTATTCCTTTAATCAATGCTTTTGGTTCGAATAAAAATTTATGGGTTCTAGCTTCTCCTCAGAAACAAATAACTAAATCAAATAATTATCCTCCCATTTTGCTGGTACATCAGAATACTAATGATAGAGTGTATAGTAATAATAAGTTTATTGATAGTATGAAAGTAAACCAGATCCCAAAAATTTATAGCTTCAATGCAAAGCCATATGATCATGGTGAAATTAATAGTATGCTTGGAAGCAGTAAGGACTATATAGGAGAAACAAAATATGTAATGGATTTTTTCAGATCAGCTCTTTCTATTTCAACAAGTATTACAAAAAATGAAGTTATCCCGGAAGAAATATTTCTCTTTCAAAACTATCCCAATCCATTTAATCCATCAACTACCATCCAATATAAAATACCGGTTGTCGATGCACTGAGCTCTGTCGAAGTGCATGTTAGTTTAAAAGTTTATGATGTTTTAGGAAGAGAAGTTGCAACACTTGTTGATGAATTAAAGCAGCCGGGATATTATAATGTAGAGTTTAGAACGAAGAACGTAGAGTTATCCAGTGGAATATATTTTTACCAGCTAAAAAGCATTAATCCTTCGGATGGTTCAGGACAAAGTTATGTTGTAACAAAAAAGATGATATTAATACGATAAAATAGAAGCCCCTCTTTATTGAAAAGGGGCTTAAACAACAGAACTACTTTTTCTTTGCTTTTTCTATCTCTTTCCTAAATTCTTCGTATGATTTCTTCCCTTCAAGAAAAGAAACTTTCTTTCCGTTCTTATCATAAATAAAAGTAGCAGGTAAGGCACCATTCCAATCTTTATCAAGTGTATTTATTAATTCTTCATCCCCTTCAAATCCGTTTACATAGGAAACAAATTTTGCTTTCTGCGATTTTAAGAATGGAATTATTTTTGATTCAACTTCTTCCGGGAAATCTACACTTATTCCAATAAACTCAAGATCTTTATATTCCTCTGCTAATTTATTAATTGCCGGGAATTCTTCTTTGCATGGAACGCACCATGTTGCCCAGAGATTTAAAAAAAGCGGCTTCCCTTTTCTTTCTTTTATAATCTTTGCTAGCAACTCTTTATTTATTAGATCAACAACTATTTTTTCATCTTGCTTTGGTTTCTCGTCAGCTAATAGTGTTAATTGAAATACTGCAAAGAATGATAAGGCGAGGAATATTTTTTTCATTTTTAACTTACCCTTTTAATTGTGCAGCCGAATGCTTTTGTTTTTGTATTTGAAACCGATTTCCCTCCAAGAATTTCATCGAGCGCTGTGCGGAGATCTTTCGTTTTTACATCACTCTGCTTTCTGGAGTCATCAATTCTTCCGTGATATAAAACTTCAAAATTACTATTCAAAACATAAACTTCCGGTGTGACAGATGCAGAGAATTTATCGGCAATTACATTTTTTTCATCCTTAAGTATCGGGAATGAGAGGTTGTTTTCTTTTGCATGATTTTTAATTTCTTCAACACTTTCCTGTTTGTTTGAATTGATTCCTACAAACGCAATTCCCTTATCTTTATAATCACTGTATAATTCAGCCATACGGGAGTTATAGTCATTAGAGATCGGGCATTGAGTTGCAACAAAAATAATTACAATTGCTTTAGAATCTTTGAAATCGCTAAGCTGATGTTCCTTACCGTTGTAATCCTTCAGCTTGAAATTTTCTACTTTGGTAACATCACCGGCATATAAAAGTGAAGCGGCAAATAAGAGAGTAAAAACAAATATTCTATTCAGTTTTTTCATTTATTTCCTCCTTTTTTTATGATTTGATTTGTTGCAAAGATATTTATCAAATATCTATTTTGTCAAACATATTCGACCGGATAAAGTTCCAAAATAATTGGTTTATAGATACCTCTATGTCTGTAATTGAACCTCGCGAAGATTAATTTTGTTGAGAGACAATATCTGAATGGGTAAAATATGAAAGAGAAATTTTTTGTTGCATTTTTAATTCTATTACTGATTAATGGGTGTAAACCTGCAACCGCCCAATTACAAATTGTTCCGGCATTCCCGAACCTTGGTTTTGAACAACCCGTAGATATTCAGCACGCCGGTGATGGATCAAATCGATTGTTTGTTGTATCCCAGTCGGGAATAATTTATGTCTTTGAAAATGATAATAGCGTTTCAAATAAAAAAGTATTTCTCGATATTCGCAATAAAGTTTTATTTGGGGGCGAACAGGGATTACTTGGAATTGCATTCCATCCGGACTATAAAAATAACGGCTACTTTTATATCAACTATACTACAGGTAATCCACGTAGAAGTGTTGTTTCCAGATTCAGGGTAAGCAATAACGATCCCGATGCTGCAGACAGAAATAGCGAATTGATTTTATTAACAGTTGATCAACCTTATTCAAATCATAACGGCGGACAAACTTCATTCGGACCGGATGGTTATCTTTATATTTCATTTGGTGATGGCGGCTCCGGAGGCGATCCGCAAAACTATGCACAGAACCTGAGATCATTATTAGGTAAAATTTTGCGCATTGATGTTGATAAAACCTCAGGAAATTTGAATTACAGTATCCCCGATGATAATCCTTACAAAGGGAATACAAATGGACTACGAGAAGAAATTTATGCTTTCGGTTTAAGAAATGTCTGGCGTTTCAGTTTCGATAAATTAACCAATAATTTATGGGCCGCAGATGTCGGGCAGAATGCCTGGGAGGAAATCAATATTATCGAAAAAGGCAAGAACTATGGCTGGCGCATTATGGAAGGTAATCACTGCTTTAATCCACCCAGTAATTGTAACACTACAAATTTAACAATGCCAATCTGGGAATACGGTCGGGATAGTCAGGGTGGTTATTCCGTAACCGGGGGATTTGTTTACCGTGGTCCTTCGGCATCAGAATTATCCGGAAAATATATTTATGGTGATTTTGTTTCGGGTAAAATCTGGGCACTGGAAATGAATGGCAATAATGTCAGTAATCAATTATTATTTTCTACTTCTCATAGTATTTCAACTTTCGGAATCGATGGGAGGAATGAGTTATATTTTGCAAACTATAATACAGGTAAGCTATATAAATTTAGAGGCACAACAACTAAAGTGGGTAGTAATTACTTGCCCGGTGAATATCGTCTCTTTCAAAACTTCCCAAATCCCTTTAATCCAACTACCAATATTAGTTTTTCAATTCCACGGGAAAGTTTTGTATCTCTAAAGGTTTATGATTCACTGGGTAATGAAGTCGCAATTTTAGTTGATGAACTAATGTCTGCCGGATACCATAATGTACAATTTAGCGGAGAGGGTAATAATTTAGCAAGCGGAATTTATTTTTACACACTTATGGTTACCGGATTAACGGGTTTGGTTAATAGTTTTACACAAACCAAAAAGCTTGTTCTACTTAAGTAAATTAATTAACGTATAAATAAACGGCACCATTGTTTTGCCCGTTATTTATTTCCGAATAAAAAGTCTCGTCCATACGAACTTCATATGTCCTTGGATCGAGATAACGAGCAATTATCTCAAGACTATTATCTTCGAAAATTCTTAGCTTAACATAATTTAATACATATCCATAACGTGGGTGGGTAATAAGAACGGTTTCAGAAACCGAGATAAATGCTTTATCATTTCTCACAGCTCCTTTTGCAAAATATTCAAATGCGTGGAATTCCATACCACCAATGGCATCTGGTGCTTTTTCTTCTTTGCCATCAATAACTAATTTAGAAAGCGAATAATGAATTACTGCTTTTACAGTCTCCCCTGATTTCAGTTTAGTAAAAAGACTTTCAAAATCCATTAATTGTTCCGGCTGTGCAAAGCAAGCTACCGGAATAAGAATAAAAACTAATACTTTTTTCATTATTCGTTCTCAAAGAAAATTTCACTATTCAAAACATAATAATTACCTTTAACAGGTAAAATAAAAATTACTGACAAAAATTAATGAACACATTTAAATATTCATTTTTTGCAAAATTGATTTATCGATACGGGAATGTTATTGCAACGCTATTCCTTTCTGTTCACCTGATAACATCAATAGTAATGATGTTCGATAAATGGTATTTTGTTTTTTTTGCACTTATCAACGGATTCTTCATTTTCATAATTAATAAATACTTTTTGAAGACTTACAGATTATTTCCTTTCAAAATAATTGCAGATAACGAAAAAATGATCTGCCAAAATTTTCTTCTCAGCAGAAAAGAGATTACAATCAATCATTCTGATATAGAAAATATAACGGGAGGTATTTTCAGCGGTTTTCCAACAAGACCGATTTATATTCATGATGGCAAACAGAATATCAAGATTGGATTTTATTCACATGTTGGAAAATTTCAAAACTTACTTACATTGATATTAAAAAATATTCCACAGCCCCTGTATAATAATCTGCTGGAAAGAATGAAGGATTTAAGAATAGAGAAAAAAAAATAAGCCCACCGAAAACGATGGGCTATTTTATAACAACTTATGCTTTGTAAACTAAGATAGCGTCTTTTGCTTGTTTAGCTATTCTGAATTTTACAACCTTCTTTGCTGGAATTGTAATAGTTTCACCGGTTTTAGGATTTCTGCCCTGACGAGCTTTTCTGTCAACCAAAACTAATTTTCCTAATCCAGGAAGAACAAATGACTTTTTAGCTTCTTTGTAAGCGAGTTTAACTAATTCGCTCATAAATTCACCGGCAACTTTTTTACTAACGCCGGTCTTTGATGCAAGATGAGCTAGAATTTGGCTTTTTGTCATTGCCATGATGTAACCCCTTTATTTATTGGATGTAAATTCAGACGAAATTTAGCACTTTTTTATTTCAAAACAAACAGTTTTTGTCTTTTTTGTTTATCAATTGACTTACATTACAATGTCCATATTAAGCAATATTTATACGGTTAGGATGAGTATCTCTTTTTTAATCTTTTATCAATCAGGAATTAAAACTATTTTAGCAAAAAAATTTTCCGGCTCTTAATGAAAAAACTTTTTTGTTTAATAATAATATTCGTTTCGTTTCTTAATTTGTTTGCTCAGCAAGAACAATCGAAGAAAAAATTGTTAATCGGAGATACAAACGATACCACTAAAACAAAAATTATTTCAACGGGAGTTGATTCAACCAAACAGGTAATAAAAGAAAAACTTATTCCATTAACACAGAAAAGAACCCTATCGACTACAGGAAATATTTTAAACAGCAACAAATTGCAAAAACTCGATTCAAGACATACAGGAGATTACTTTTCATATCTTCCGTTTGGATTTGTTAGAGATTTCGGTTCAATAGGTCAACCCAATGAAGTCGTGGTTTATGGAAATGGCTTTGGAAATTCATCCTTCTTAATGAACGGTATTAGCGTTAATAACCGGCTTACTAATTCGCGTGATCTAAATCTGTTTCAGTCAGAGAGTTTAGATTCTATAGAAATAATTCCACTATCACAGGGATTTTTATTTAATGAAATGAATAATCCTGTTACCATTAATTTTATTAGCAGAGATTTTAATACATCAAAACCATATACAAGGATTAGATTTTATCAGGCTCCAAACGAGGAAGGTTTTTTTGATGGTATATTCAGCTCTAATATTAGCCGGAGATTAAGTGTTTATACCGAGTTGACTCATCAAAGTACTGATCCCCGCTTTAAAAATTCCGATTATGGAATGTGGGCAGCTTCAGTGCGGTTAAGGTATCTCTTAAATAACGATTTTAATATTACCGGTAGCTATTCTTATTATCAGAGCAATGTAGGTTTAAACGGTGGTATTGACATCGACAGCATTAAACAAAAGTATCAACCTTTCGAGGTCGAAGAAATTCTTTTCAGCACAATTCAGGCACCGGTTAATTATCCTGATCGTTATCAAAAAGTTTCGGGCAACAACTTTAATATAAAACTTCTGGCAAACCTAATAGGTAATAAACCGACCGACCTCACATTTTATTATCAGTCATCACTTGTTGAATTCAGACAGAACGAGTTTACAAGTTTAAAACGCGATACTTGGCGATGGGACTGGCCATGGAGATATGACAAAATAACCAACAATAATAAGTTTAATACTTACGGGGCTAAACTCTCTCAAGAATTTGAAACCAGCTTATTTAATATTTACTCAGAAGCACTTTACGAAAGCACATTACTTAATACACCTCTGATAAAAAGGAATGACAGAATTAATATATTTTCTGCGATCGCAAAAGCAAGTTTTCTACAACAAAGTGGAGAACAAAAATTCATCCCCTCGGTATTTGGTAAATTTTTGAATTATGATAGCAATAGTTATTTGGGTGCGGGAGCAGATCTCTCATGGTCTATTGATGAAAACTTTTCATGTTATTTCGGTCTATCAAAATTCAATAGACCACCCAATCAATTATCGAATCAGACTGGATTAAACGATAAATCTGATATTAGCATTATTGAAGCAAAATTGAACTATAAGAATTTATTCACGAATATTACTGCTGGATACTTTCTCCAGGGTCTATCAATTCCTAACAGCTACTCTAAGACATTGCAAGGTGTTAATTTTAATCTTGACTGGCACATCTGGAAACTCTTACTGAGTACGAATACAAATTATTATTTCATACAGGAAAACAAAGATAATTTTCCTCTACCGGATTTTACATTTAACGGCGGAATATATTACGTTGATACATTATTCAATTCCAACCTAAAACTTAAAGCCGGTATTAATTATTGGTTAATCGGTAACCGAGGATATCAGTTCATCAATTTCGAAACTTTCGAAATTACACGCGACATAAGAACCAATGGATCTATTGTTCTTCCTTATGTTGATGTTAAACCTTCTGTTCAATTCGATTTCTTTCTTGCCGGAAAAATTCAGGATGCCGCAACTGTCTATTTCGTTTTTGAAAATCTTCTCAATGAGAGATATTACATTGTTCCATATTACCCCAAACAGGAAAGAGGAATTAGATTAGGAGTCTCGTGGGAATTCCTTGATTAGATTTTTTTTACTAATTAAATTGTTTTCGAATTAATCTCAATCATTCTTTTGTAATAATATGAAAATAAAATATTTATTTGTTTTACTAATATTTGCTGTAAAATCATTCGGACAAATAGTTACATCAGAACCACAATATCCCACACCGGGTTTAAGTGTAATCATCTATTTTGATGCGACAAAAGGAACCGCCGGATTAAAAGATTATCAAGGGGATGTTTATGCCCATACCGGATTGATTACAACAAAAAGTTCTAATTCAACAGACTGGAAATATGTTAAAACAAATTGGGGCGTGAATACACCCGAAACAAAACTTGTGCGTGATACAGAAAATCCTAATATGTATAGATTGGAAATCGGTCCAACAATTTTAAATTATTATTTAGGCAGCAATTCACTTCAACCAAATGAAAAAATTTTACAGCTTGCATTTGTATTCAGAAGCGGAACTCAGGTTGGCGGTTCTTATCTCGAGGGTAAAGATACTGGTGGAAAAGATATTTTTCTACAAGTATATGATTCTGAGTTTAGTGTTGTAATTAGTTCACCTTCAATTTCTCAAAGTTTTGGCGACCCATTACGCTCACCTATGTTTACCAAATCCGGAGAATCAATTAACATCTCGGCTACAACAACTTCGGCGGGCACTACATCATCAATGAAGATTTTTATAAACGGAACCGAGAGAGCTACTTCTACATCTGCTGACATTAACTACCTTTTTGTATCAAATCAATTTGCTAACGGGAGGAATGATGTTAAGGTAACGGCAACGGATTATTCAGGTAAAAAAGATTCATCCGTGTTTGTGATATTTAAAAATCCTGAAATTCCCTCTGCTTCTCTCCCTCAAGGCAATAGACATGGCATTAATTATAACGACAATAATGTTACACTTGCACTCTTTGCACCACATAAAGAGTTTGTTTATGTGATAGGCGATTTCAACGATTGGAAAGTTGATCTTAATTACCTGATGTATAGATATGAACCAAAACCTGATAGTGTTATCTGGTGGATTACACTTTCAAATCTAACTCCCCAACAGGAATATGCCTATCAATTTTTGATTGACGGCAACTTAAGAATTTATGACCCTTACACAGACAAAATACTCGATCCATCTAACGATACCGAGGTAATTAATTCGGGGGTATATCCAAATTTAAAATCATATCCTTCTCAAAAAACGAGCGGAATTGTTTCCGTTCTTCAAACCGGACAAGCAGAATACAACTGGAACGTAAAAAATTTCCAGAGGCCAGCTAAAGAGAAATTAATTATTTATGAATTACTGATTAGAGATTTTGTTAAAACACACTCATACAAAACTCTTACAGATACGTTAAGCTATTTTAAAAAACTTGGCATTAATGCAATTGAACTGATGCCGGTTTCAGAATTTGAAGGGAACGACAGCTGGGGTTATAACCCGATGACATACTTTGCCCCGGATAAATATTACGGAACTAAGAACGAACTTAAGAGATTTATTGATGCGTGCCACGAAAACGGAATTGCGGTGATTCTTGATATCGTGTTAAATCATGCATACAATTAAAACTCTATGGCTCAGATGTACTGGGAAAATGGACGTCCCGCTTATAACAACCACTGGTTAAATGTTCAA
>CAZEBL010000023.1:0-3665 GCA_964510325.1 uncultured Melioribacter sp.
AGCTAAGGTGAAGGATAAAACAACAGCTACAAATCTTATCGATTCACTCTACTCCGTTCAGAATGGCGTTATTAAAATGAGCGCAGATATAGAAGGACTGGTTGAAACTTCTTCTAACCTTGCAGTAGTTACTACTAAAGGAAAAAATGTTGAAGTAATTTTGAGTCAGAGAAGTTCGGTTGAAACTGAAAAGAAAGATATCTCCAATGCAATAGCTGCAACTTTTAAACTTGCAAAGGCAGATGTAAAACAGGGTGATGGTTACCCTGGCTGGAAACCTGATATTCATTCACCGGTTTTATCTGTTATGAAAAGTGTTTACGAAAATATGTATAACAATCATCCTGAAGTAAAAGCAATTCATGCCGGTCTTGAATGTGGAATAATTAAAGAGCGATTTCCTGAAATGGATATGATTTCATTCGGACCGACCATAACAGGTGCTCACTCGCCAGATGAAAAAGTTCAGATAAGTACTGTAGAAAAATTCTGGAATCTTTTATCAAACGCTCTAAAAAATATTCCCTCGGTATAATTAAAATAATTGTTTGTGATCATGCTCTTTTTATGAGAGCATGATCATTAGCAATATTATTATCATTTTTACTAAGAGATATAATGGAAAATCAAATTACAAATAAACCGGAACCATCCGCAGTATACAGGTGGATTATTTTAATTTTTGTTTCTCTTGCAATGTTCGGTAATTACTATATCTACGATAGTATTAGTCCGCTTGCTGATCTGCTTGTGAAACAGTTGGGTTTTACAGATTCAAATATTGGATTGCTGCAAGGTATTTACAGCGTTCCAAATGTTTTAATGGTTCTTATTGGCGGAATAATAATTGATAAAATAGGAACACGAATTTCAACATTTATTTTTACGGCACTCTGTTTAACCGGTGCAATTATAACCGCTTCATCTACCGATTTAACTTTTATGGCAATTGGTCGGCTTGTATTTGGCCTTGGTGCCGAATCAATGATTGTTGCAGTTACTACAGTAATTGGAAGATGGTTCAAAGGAAAGCAACTTTCGTTTGCATTCGGTTTGAATTTGACACTTGCGAGATTAGGATCATTTGCAGCTCTTAATTCTCCAACATGGGCAAGAGGTTTGTACGACAATTGGCAATACCCGTTATTAATTTCTGTTGTAGCCGGCGTTATTTCAATTCTATCGGTTATTATTTATTGGGGAATGGATAGTTATGCTGAAAAGAATTATTCATTACGACCGGTTCCTAAACAGGAGAAAATTAATTTTAAAGAAATATTTTCATTCAGTATTTCATACTGGTTCGTTGTTCTTCTATGTGTAACTTTTTATTCCGGAATTTTTCCCTTCCAGACTTTTGCCGTTAAATTTTTTATTGATGTTCATGGTACTACAAGAGAATTCGGCGGATTCCTTTCCAGCATGCTTACACTTTCTGCAATGATATTAACTCCACTTTTTGGTTTGTTTGCGGATTATATTGGGAAACGATCGTTACTAATGATGTTAGGTTCTCTTATTCTAATACCGGTTTACTTGTTAATGGCTTACACAAATGTATCTTTATTCATTCCAATGGCAATGATGGGCTTAGCATTTTCACTTATTCCGGCTGTAATGTGGCCATCGGTTGCTATAATTGTTGATGAATCTAAATTAGGAACTGCTTACGGATTGATGACGATGATTCAGAACATCGGACTTGCCGGCTTCAATTTTATTATTGGATGGGCAAATGATTTCTCAGGCGGTTATACTATGGGTATGTGGATCTTTTCTTCACTCGGATTTTTCGGACTTATATTTGCATTTCTATTACGAAGAAGTGAAATGGGTCCAAACTCACATGGATTAGAAAAAGGAATTAAATAGTAGTAATGAGAAGTTAGATTTATTTTTTGTAAATTTATTCCGCGAATGGAGAAAATTCTTTTAATGAAGAATAAAAGTTTTATACAAATAATTACTCTAGTGATAATTCTATTATCCCCATACAATTCAGCATACTCACAAACATTCGGGTTCGGTTGTTTGGGTTTGAGTGGATTTTATGCTGGATTTTCGGAACAGCAATATAAGGTTGACGGCATTAATCAATATATTAAACTGAACTACTATGGACCTGTTCCTCAATCAAATATTGAATTTAAAAACGGAACAGGTTACAGAATTGGTGCAAATATTTTCCGTGCAAAGTTCAATAACTTTTTTATCTCTGCAAAAGGATATTATCAGTTTATAAAAGAGAATCATGAACAGAGTGCTAACGATCAGAATTCGGTAATCAAAAACAAATATCAGTTATCTCTTAATCATTGGGGGTTAGCACTGGATGTTGGTGTCCCGCTTTTTCCCCTTGTTGATTTTAAGGTTGTTGAAGGCGGAGTTATTTTCAATAATATCGAATTTTTACACACAACTTTTAGAGATGAAAATCAATTATCAGAAATTAAATATGAACCACAAACAAATAAAGTGAACTATTACATCGCAACGGGTTTAATTATTCACATCATTCCTGATTATATTAGCTTAGAAGGAACAGCAAGCTATAGCTTTCTGAAAGTTGATCAGATGGATTTAAAATCGGAATTATTAACTGGTCCAACAAAAATTTCTAATTCGGTTTCAAAAGGCGGATTGATGACAACCGTTCAATTTAATATCGGTTTTCCACTTTAAGAGGTATTTATGAAACTTACTGCTCTTGATAAAGCTTCTATTATTGCAATACGTGATTGCATGGGCACTCAATCAAATGAATCTGTGTTAATTGTTACCGACGAATTTAAAAGAAAAATTGGTTATAGCTTATATAAGAATAGTTTATCACTCGGTCACGAAAGTCTTTATGTCGAAATGAAATCGAGAGAGATGCACGGACAGGAACCTCCGAAACAGGTTGCAGAATTAATGAAAATGTTTGATGTGGTTTTATGCCCAACAACAAAGTCCTTAACACATACAAATGCAAGAAGGGAAGCATCTGCACTCGGTGCAAGAATTGCAACATTCCCCGGCATTACAGAAGATGTAATGATACGCGGGCTAAATGCAGATTATAAAAAAATTGCTGCTCTTACCATTAAACTGACTGACATTTTAACTAATACAAATGTTGTTAGGGTAACTGCACCAAATGGTACAGATATAACAATGGATATTTCTACCCGTAAAGGTCATGCAAGTAAAGGGCTTTTCCATGCAAAAGGGGAGAGCGGTAATTTACCAACCGGTGAGGCTTACATTGCACCTCTCGAAGGAAAATCCAATGGCGTTTTTATTGTTGATGGTTCAATGGCGGGAATTGGCGTAATTAAAAGTAAGCCGATAAAATTTGTTGTTGAAGATGGATTTGCTGTGGAAATTTCAGGTGGTTCTCAAGCAGATAAGTTGAATAAAATTTTACACGATTATGATATGTCTGCCCGCAACATTGCCGAATTTGGTATTGGAACTAATGACAAAGCAAAGTTAAGCGGTTTACTACTTGAAGACGAGAAAGTTATGGGGACAATTCATATTGCAATCGGTGATAATAAATCGATGGGTGGAAATGTAAATGTACCTATTCACCTTGATGGAGTAGTTAAGAAACCGACTGTTTACTTTGATGGCAAGATTATTATGAAAAATGGTAAACTAATTATTTAACCAATACGGCT
>CAZEBL010000023.1:3675-19975 GCA_964510325.1 uncultured Melioribacter sp.
TTTGCTGCAAAATTTATTTTCACAAAAATTAATTGAAAATCCAATCAATTTTTCATACCTTTGCCAGCTAAAAATCCACAAAAAAACCAAAAACCATGAAAATTCTTAATGACCTGAATCAGGAACAGCTGAAAGCCGTTGAATACAACTCCGGACCCCACATGATTGTAGCCGGTGCCGGATCTGGAAAAACACGCGTTTTAACCTATAAAATCGCTTATTTAATAGATAAAGGGCTTGAACCGGAATCAATTCTTGCTCTAACTTTTACAAATAAAGCTGCAAAAGAGATGAAAGACCGTATCCGTACTCTTGTAGGGAAAAAAGCTGGGTCACTCTGGATGGGTACTTTTCATTCAATTTTTGCAAAAATCCTTAGAGTGGAAGCAAAAGCTATTAACTATCATTCTAATTTCTCAATTTACGACCGCGAGGATTCAATTTCTCTTGTTGGTACTGTATTGCAAAGTCTTAATATCAATCTCGAAAATCTTACTCCAAATAGTGTTCAGCATAAAATAAGTTACCTTAAAAATCAGATGATCAAACCGGAAAACTTCGGTAAGAATATGGCAACAACTCTAGCCGATAAAAAATTTCTGGAAGTTTATATTGAATACAATAAACGTTTGTTCGAAAACAATGCATTGGATTTTGATGACCTTCTCTTAAAACCAATTGAATTGTTTAATGATAATCCTAAAATTCTTTCAAAGTATAAAAAACAATTCAAGTATATCCTTGTTGACGAATACCAGGATACAAACAAAGCACAATATGAACTTCTAAAGCTGTTAAGTCCGGTAAAAGATAAAATTTGTGTTGTAGGCGATGATGCTCAAAGTATCTATAGCTGGCGTGGTGCCGAAATTAAAAATATGCTAAACTTTAAAAAAGATTTTAAAGGTGCAAAAATTTTCCGGCTCGAACAAAATTACCGTTCAACAAAATTGATTCTTGCTGCTGCAGATTCCATCATAAAGAACAACACAGAACAGATTACCAAAACATTATGGACAGAAAATAATGACGGGGAGGAAATTACCCTAATTAGAGCATCGGACGAAAAGGATGAAGCATTCCAGATTGCAAAGAGAATAAAAAAGGAAATTTCTACGCGAAAGATTTCATTAAATGATATTGCAATATTTTACCGTCTGAATTCTCAATCCCGCGCTCTAGAAGATGCATTGAGAAGAGAAAAAATTCCATATAAAATTGTAGGTGGTGTAGAATTCTATAGAAGAAAAGAAGTTAAAGATGTAATTGCTTACTTAAGAGTGCTTACAAATCAGAACGATGAAGAAAGTCTGTTGCGTATAATGAATTTTCCGCAGAGAGGAATTGGAAACACATCTATTTCCAAAATGATTGCTTTTGCCCGAAAGCTTAATCTCTCTTTATTTGCTACCATGTCCCGTGTCTTCGAAGTTATTGAAGTTAAAGAACGAATTCAGAAAAATGTTAAGCAATTCAAATTATTGCTCGATAAATATATCGATCTCAAAGACAAACTCTCGGTTGGTGAATTAACTTCTGCATTGGTTGATGAACTTGGGATTCTAAAAATTTATAAGGAAGAAAATACACCCGAATCTATGAGCAGGTATGATAATATCCAGGAACTCCTTAGTGCAGTTCAACAACATAGCAAGGAAAATCCTGATTCAACACTCGATGAATTTGTTGCCGAAGTTTCTCTTATTTCAGGAGTCGATCAATATAACGAAAGAGAAAATTCTGTAACACTAATGACAGTTCACAGTGCTAAAGGTCTTGAGTTCCCGCTAGTTTTTATTACGGGTTTAGAAGAGGATATCTTTCCGCTTAACCCACGATTCGATTCCGATTCTAAGCTGGAAGAAGAAAGAAGGTTGTTCTATGTTGCATTAACACGAGCCAAGCAAAAAGTATTTCTTACTTATGCCCGTTCGCGTTACAGATTTGGCGAGGTTGCTTATCAAAGTAAATCGAGATTTTTAGATGAACTGGATGAAGATACTTTTGAAGAATTGAATGGTAAGGGTCGTAAATCCGGAAGACGTAAACGAGATTTAACTGATGAATTTTATCAGGAAAGTTATGATGATTATGATCAGGAACGTAGGTCGTTGCGTGTCGGAAGCCGTGTTGTTCACCAGGTCTTTGGTGTTGGAAAAATATTACAAATAGTTGGTACAGGCGAACTTCAGAGAGTTACTATTGCATTTGAAGAGAGTGGCACAAAACAACTTTTATCTAAATTTGCCAATCTAAAACTGTTATAAAATTAAGGGGAAAAGAAATGAAAATAGGTGTCTTAACAGGTGGCGGAGATTGCCCGGGATTAAATGCAGTTATCAGAGCTGTTGTTAGAAAATCATTACAGTACGGACACGAAGTAATTGGAATTAGAGAGGGCTGGCGAGGTCTTCTTGATAATAATTACTGTAAACTTGATAGGGAAGCAATTTCCGGAATTCTCCATAGAGGTGGTACTATTATTGGTACATCCCGGACAAACATTTATAAAGTTCCGAATGGTGAAGAAACGGTTAAAAAAAATATGGAAGCTAACGGAATTGAAGCTCTGATTGCAATCGGTGGAGAAGATACACTTGGAATAGCATCTAAACTTTTTAATGCCGGAGTAAAAGTTGTTGGAGTACCTAAAACCATTGATAATGATTTAAATGCAACTGATTATACATTCGGATTTGATACTGCTGTTAATATTGCAACTGAGGCAATTGACCGTTTGCATACTACTGCAGAAGCTCATAACAGAGTAATGGTGGTAGAAGTAATGGGAAGACATGCTGGATGGATTGCAATTCATTCCGGTATTGCCGGAGGAGCGGATATTATTCTTGTCCCTGAAAAACCTTTTAATATTGATAACGTATGTGATGTTATTAAAAAACGTCACGAGAGCGGAAAAAGTTTTAGTATTGTAGTTGTTTCCGAAGGAGCAAAAATTCAAACCGAAGAACAAACTGATAAAGACGGTTCATTTATTCTTAGCAGTCTTAAAAAAGATGCGTTTGGACATGTAAAACTTGGTGGAATTGGAAATGTTGTTGCAGAAGAAATTGAAAAGAGAACGGGATTTGAAACAAGAGCTACAATTCTTGGTTATATTCAACGGGGTGGAAGTCCAACTGCTTTCGATAGAGTACTTGCTACACGTTACGGAGTTTTTGCTGCTGATCTTGTAAACAATGGATACTGGGGCAAAATGGCTGCTTTAAGAGGAAAGGATATTGTTGCAGTAGATTTGGCTGATGCAACCGGAACTCTTAAAACTGTTGATGATGATTTGTTAAATGTTGCTGAAACATTTTTCGGATAAAAATAAAAAAACCTTCGGGGTAATATAATTACCTCGAAGGCTCTTCTTAATAATTCTATTCTTTACTTATTTTTTTCTTTCATTAATTCCTTATACGGTATGTGCTTCATCGAAAAGTAATTCTTAACATCTTTCTTCAAGACACCCGAAAGTAAAATTATAGTTAATAGGTTTGGTGCTGTCATAAATCCAAGTGCAGCATCTCCAAATGCCCAGATAGCTTCTAACTCTGCAATAGCACCAATAAATACAAATATTATAAAAACCCACTTGTAAGGTAGAATAGCTTTCTGCCCGAATAAATAATGCGATGCTCTATCGCCATAGTACGACCAGCTGATAATTGTTGACGTGGCAAAAAGTAGTACGCCTAAGGTTACAATCTTATCTCCATAATCAAATAACCAGGCTAAACCTTGTTTAAATGCAAGTGATGTTAATAAACTAGCATTATAAAGTGTTCCCTGAAAATTTGGATCGATATGATTAACATAATACTGTGTATGATGCCATGACTCAGTACTTATTATTACTAATCCTGTTAATGTGCAAATTGTAATGGTATCAATAAAAGGTTCTAATAACGCTACAGTTCCTTCTCTAACACCATACTTCGTTTTAGCAGTGGAGTGAGCTATTGGCGCACTTCCTTGTCCCGATTCATTTGAATATAACCCCCGCTTAACACCCCACAAAACTGTGTTTAACCAGATTAAAAAAGTACCGCCTCCAACACCAGCAATTTGAGCAGGTGGATTGAAGGCATATTCGAAAATCATTCCGAAAGCTGGAATGACATCGTGTAGATTTGAAACTAAAACAACAAGTGATGCAAAAACATAAACTACTGCCATAAACGGCGAAAGAAAACCTGTAACATTTCCAATTCGTTTAATACCTCCAATTATTACAAGCCCAATTAAACTGGAAAGTAATAAACCAATTATTATTTGTGTGTATGATACAGAAAAGTTACCAATAATATTATGTTGAATTGTCCAGAAGCTTGTTGTGCCAAGAATTTGTTTTGTTTCAGAGAACAATTGATCGGAAAGAGTAAATGCCTGAATTGCATTTCCTGTTGCAAAGGAACAGATGACAGCAAAACTTGCAAATAGAATTGCAAGCCATTTCCATTTAGGACCTAATCCTTTTTCAATTGTGTACATTGGACCGCCAGCTGCTGAACCATCAGGTAAAATGTCTCTGTATTTATGAGCTAACGAAACCTCCGCAAATTTTAAAGCTGTTCCAAATAAACCAGTCATCCACATCCAGAAGAGTGCACCGGGTCCGCCATAATAAATAGCCGTTGCAACACCGGCTATATTTCCAATTCCAACTGTAGCAGAGATGGCTGTGGCAAGAGCTTTAAAGTGATTTAAATCTCCGGCATCATTTGGATCATCATAAGTACCGGCTGTTACTTTAATTCCATGCCAGAAATATCTTATCTGTGGAAAGAGAAGTTTGAAGGTAATAAAAACACCTGTGCCTAATAATAAAAGAAGCATTAAAGGAATGGATCCTAATGGAACATCTTTACTTGGAAAGTTTTTTATACTTTCAATATTTCCGGGAAAAGACCAGACGGTATTAAAAAATTCCTGTCCACCAAAAATGAAGATTGCAAAGATTATTCCTAATGTAATTATTCCGGCTGTCGATTTTTTCATATTGCTCTACATTTAGTTGTGGAATAAAGTTGTTTATAAAATTCCGATTGAACTTAGTAACACAATAATAATTAATACCGGTGCAATAAATCTTAAAATTATTTTCCATAAAACTAAAAGCCATGGGAAATTATTAAATAATTTTTCTGATCCTTCTTTTACAAGTAACTTTACTTTATCAAATCCCCACAACCACCCAACAAATATTGCAATAAAGAAACCGCCAATTGGCAGCATTAAGTTAGAAGAGATAAATTCGGTAAGATCAAAAAATGTTTTTCCAATTATTTTAAAGTCGGCTAATGCATTAAAAGACAAAGCACTTGGTATCCCTAAGAGAGTAACTAATGAACCGAAAACAATTACGGCATTTTTTCTCTTCCAGCCTTTTTCATCAACAAAATATGCTGTTACTACTTCCAGTAATGAAACTGTTGAAGTTAGTGCAGCAATAGAAAGGGCAAAGAAGAAAAATATTGCAAAGTACCATCCACCCGGCATCTTAGCGAATACTACCGGTAATGTCCTGAAAATTAAACTTGGTCCAACATCCGGGTTTTGGCCGGTTGCAAAAACAACAGAAAAAATACAAATTCCGGCAATTATCGCAACAGATGTATCAAGGAATGCAATCCATACCGATGATACAGGGATATTATCTTTTTTTGTTAAGTAACTACCATATGTAAGCATTGCACCCATACCAAGACTCATAGAAAAAAATGCTTGTCCTAATGCAGCAAGAATTACATCAGAATTTATTTTACTCCAATCCGGGTTGAATAAATAATCAAGACCTTTAGATGATCCATCAAGAGTTAATCCGTAAATCATTAATCCGAGTAAAAGAACAAATAACAAAGGCATCATAATTTTGCTTCCGAGTTCAATTCCTTTTTGAACGCCGAAATAGACAATACCCATTGTAAGAATCATAAATGCAACAAGTAATAAAACATTCCATACAGGATCGTGTGTTAAAACAAAAAAATGGTTAGAAGCTTCTTCAGCTAAGTTATAGTTTAATAAACTACCAGTTATTGCTTCATATAAATAACCTAAAGTCCAACCGGCAACAACCGAATAAAAAGAGAGAATCACAAAACCGGCAACTACACCCATCCCTCCAATTCCATGATAGAATTTTGATGTGGTTAATACTTTAAATGAGCCGACAGGATTCTTTTGAGCAGTTCTACCGATTAAAATTTCTGCAATTAGAACAGGAATACCAATTGCAAGGACACACAATATATAAACGAAAATAAAGGCTGCGCCACCATTTTGTCCGGCTAAGTAGGGGAAACGCCAGATATTGCCAAGGCCAACTGCAGATCCCGCAGCAGCAAGTATAAATCCGATTTTACTTCCCCAATGTTCTCGAGGTGAATTCATAGAGATGCATTTCCTGTAGTATATTCGAAAAAAATTTGCGCTAATATTCAACATTAATTTTAGATACGCAATAGAAAAATGAATTAAATAGTTGTTTTAAGTTTCCGTTATTACCTAAAAGTTTTTGAGTCAATATTAACAATAATTACGAATCTCTTTTGTCGTTTATGATTTGTGGAATTGAGATATTTTAAAATCTATTTAGTAATAAAGACTTTTACAGACAGAGCAATGTTTTATGATTAATAACTAAATTGGTTTTTATTGTTGGAATACCATCAGCAAATTAAAAGTTTATAATACTTGAAGTGATCCAGAGCATACCTCAAAAAAATAAATAAATTAATCAAAATTTTTCTTGACAATAAGACTAATTGTCCTTAGCTTTGAACCAGTTACCAGCCGAAATAAAGAAAAATTAATTATTACTTCTAAAATTTAATTAGGAGTAAAGAAAGTAGGGAAATTGAGGGGTTTTCTTTTTCTTTAATTTTATATATACCAGCCGACAGCCGAAAAAAAATAGATTCAGCCGAGAGGGTAAATCAGCCGAATTTTTTAGTTAAGTAAGTTTAAAACACATCAGAGAGGGTGCTTATGAAAAAACTTATTTACTTTTTCCTCCTATTTTGTTTTATCAGTGTATACGGGCAAACAAATGACAGCCCCGCTGATAATGCAGATGTTATTCTTGTTGGAGGAAATGTATCACTTAGCTTTTCTGGAGGAGTAGGACCGTATGATTTAACTTATACGGTTAACGGAGGTCCTCCTACTACTGTCAATGGTGTTTCAAGTCCTCACGTATTGGCAGGATTAAATCCCGGTGATGTAGTTGATTGGTATATTACAGATACTTCCGGACCAACTAATAGTGCAACCACTACATTTACAGTTATTACTTCTCCCACACCAACACCTGCAGATGCAGCAACAGGCGTTTCGCAAGGATTGGCATCAGTATCATGGACCGATTTTGATGAAGGCGGTTTTGGTAACGGCAACTACGATGTAGAGTTTTATGGAACAGATAATACTTATACAACAGTAGTTACCTCCAGTCTAAATCAAGCCGGTACTTCTTTTGCTCTTCCAGCATTAAGTTATAACACAACTTATTATTGGCAAGTAAGAGATACTAATATTGATGGTTTAGGTGGAGATGGAACCTGGTTCCAATTTTCGTTTACAACAGAAATTGCAACACCGGTGCTTACAGCTCCAGCAAATGCTGCTACAGGTCAATCTATTACTCCTACTTTTACATGGACTCTTTCCGGTGGAACAGGTGGTGTAACCTTTGATTTACAATATCATACTGGCGGCGGATTTCCGGGTACAACTGTTGCGGGAGTAACATCCGGTCATAATACAACTGTCTTTGCATATGGTACTACATATACATGGAGAATAGTTGCTAAAAAAGCCGGTGAAGCTGATAAACCATCTACATCAAGAACATTTACAACCGGTAATCCAAATTTATTATCATCAATTGCTAATCCTTCTCAGGGCAACTACGCTGTGGGAATTTCTGTTCTTCCAACTTTTACTTGGTTAGCATCTGCCGGTGCAACTTCCTATGATTTAGAAGTTTCTACTGATCCTGCTTTTGGTGCATTAGTACCTTTAACTGGCAGTACAGCTATTGCTGGGCTTTCATATACTGTTCAACCATTTGAGCAACTCAATTCTGGAACACTTTATTATGTTAGAGTTAAGATAAACGGCGGTGTAAATGATGGCATTTATTCTAACTCATGGGAATTTACTACTCATAATGGTAACTTAACAATTACTACTTACTATGCCTACGGAACATCAGTCAATCTAGCATGGTTGTTATTACCTTATACCGCTAATGTAAAATATGATATTTATTATACTGATGATATTACATGGGCTACATATAATACAATTGCAAATCAAACAAATACATTTTATACAATTAACGGCTTAGATGCCGGTACAGATTATTATGTGCGTGTAAGAGCAAAGAATAATGCTGGAACAGTTATAATAGCTTATTCTGATGTTGTTACATTTACGACTCCTGGCTTACCAACACCTTATTTATCATATCCAATTGGTGGAGCTACAACTTATTCTAATCCTCCATATTTGTATTGGTATACAGGGACACTATTCAGCGGACAATATCAGGTTAGATACGCTACAAATTCATCTGTTGATGGAAATGGCATGTTAAACCATGGTTCCGCAGCTAATTTAGCATTGACATCTAACTTATTTACTGTATTTCCGGCTCCTTTAACTCCAGGTCAAACCTATTACTGGCAAGTAAGAGTTTATGATGGAGTTAATTATGGTCCTTGGTCGGTAGTCGAAAGTTTTGTTGTCTATAGCTCAACTCCTACTGTTGCACCGGTTCCATATCCATCATGGCCGGTTGGCGGATATGATTATTATATCAATCCTCCAACATTTTACTGGTATACTGGTACATTTACAACAGGATTATCATTCCAGGTTCAATGGGATGATGATTCCGATCTGGATAATGCACCAATGGGTACTTCAGCATGGTTTGCATCTAATCTCTATTATTCCTTAGCTACTGCACTAACGCCTGGTACCACTTACTGGTGGAGAGTAAGATCATCAATTGATGGCGGAACAACATGGTCAGCATGGTCAACAACAGAAAGCTTTGTTATTCCGGCTGCAACAAGTACAGTATCTGTTCCATATCCGACTGCACCTGTGGGAACGATAGTAGCGACATTAAACCCGACTATGTCGTGGTTTGCATTAACTCCTCCGGCACTTGAATACAGAGTAAGGATATCACCTTATTCAAGTGTTGATGGTAATGGAATGTTGAATCATGTTACAGCTCAATCTTCGGGGTGGACAAGTTCAACATCAATTGCATACAATTCATTACCAGCCGCACCTCCAGCATTACCAGCATTAATTGCTGGTGTAACATATTACTGGCAAGTTCAGTCACGGTTAGCAGCACCACCGAATACAGAATCGAGCTGGTCTTATGTAGTTAGTTTTGAAACCGCCGCCGGAGCTACTGCAATTATTCCATTAGTTGTCAGCCCAATTCAGGGACAGCCGATAAATAGTACATCTGCAATTCTAACATGGACAACATCTGGTCAACCTCAAACACATCTGAAGTATGATGTTGAGTATTCCAAGAATGCAGATTTTACAAACGCTGTTAAAATAAGCGGAGTTAATGAACCGTTTGCAAAGATCGACGGTTTAGATAAAAATTCAAAATACTACTGGAGAGTTACTTCCAAGAACAATAATGGTTCACAATCGTTATATTCATCTGTTGGATCATTCAGTACAGGTAATGTAACAAGCGTAGATCCTGAGCAACAAGTAATACCAGCCAATTTCGAGTTAGCACAGAATTATCCTAATCCATTTAATCCAACAACCAGTATTAAATATTCAATACCTAATAATAATTTCGTAAGCATTAAGGTTTACGATATGCTGGGTAGAGAAATAGCAACTCTGGTTAATGATTATAAAAATGCTGGTAATCATACAATAAATTGGAACGGGGAGGACAATTCTGGACAGAAAGTTGCAAGTGGTACCTATATCTATAGAATTACTGCTGGCAATTTTGTAGCTACAAAGAAAATGGTTCTCTTAAAGTAATTTTTTAGTAAAAATGAATAATGAAAAACATTTTACAACAAAAATTTTAAGAGGTAAATAAAATGGGTAAACTTGGTGCAACAATATTCGTTTTCGTAATGATTGCCGTAATCGGATTGGCACTTTACGCTTGTCATCAAGCATATTTTGCTTAGATAAAAAAATGTAATATCCTCGGTGGTTAACTTCACCGGGGATGTTTATAACAAGGATATATTAAAAGGTCATCTCGATTTTTTTCGGGTTGACCTTTTTTTCTTTAAATAATTTATAGAAATAATATTCTTTTCTATTTACTAATTTTCTAATTCGATATGGAAATAAAATTTCAGAAATATGAATTACTGCTAAAACATAAATTTGGTATTTCTTACTACACAAGAAGTTCAACACCAGCAGTAATTATAAAACTTATTCAGGGAGAATATGAAGGATTTGGAGAAGCAAGTTTACCACCTTACTTAAGTGAAACACATGATTCGGTCATTTCTTTTCTTAATAGAATTAAACTGAGAGATATTACTTCATTCAATGACCTGATGAATTTGAGTGACGAAATTAATTCAATTTCCAGAAATAATAATGCAGCAAAAGCTTCAATAAATATTGCGTTGCACGATCTATATGGAAAAATATCAAATCAATCTTGTTATGCCTTATATGGAATTGAGAAATCGCAACTGCCGTTTACTTCATTTACAATAGGTATTGATTTACCTGAAATGCAAATAAAAAAAATAGAAGAAGCTAAGTCATATAAAATTCTAAAAATAAAACTGGGTACTGAGAATGACCGTGAGATTATAGACTTGATTAGAAAATATACTGACAAACCTCTTTATGTTGATGCAAACCAGGGTTGGAAAGATAAATACTCTGCACTGGAATTTGTTAATTATCTGGCAGAGAGTAATGTTCTATTAGTAGAGCAGCCCTTCCCAATTAACAATTATGAAGACTCAGCTTGGTTAAGTGAAAGATCACCTCTACCAATAATTGCAGATGAATCACTTCAGACAATTAAAGATATTGATATAGTTAAGAATTGTTTCACTGGAATAAATATTAAGTTGATGAAATGTGGAGGAATTAGTGAAGCATATAAAATGATTAAGAAGGGGAGAGAATCGAATCTGAAGATTATGCTTGGATGTATGACGGAATCTTCCTGTGCCATTTCTGCTGCAATTCAATTGTCTGCGCTCGTTGATTATGCTGATCTCGACGGTAATCTCTTAATTCTGAATGATCCATTTATTTGCAAAACAGTAATCGATGGACAGCTAATTTTACCTGATGGTAATGGTCTTGGAATAATTCCTGATAAAAATAAATTGACTATATAATAATTTTATATGAAAGTGTGGAATAATTTTAATTCACTCCATTCGTAGGATTTTTATTTTACTTATAAACAAATTATCTTAGCCACAGGAATGAAATTTACTTAGTATCAAAACATGCTCATTATGGAATTCCATTGTTTATAATTTTGTTTAACACATAAGTATCCGGGAAATTAAAAGCCAAAAATGAAAAGAATTAGTTTTTACATCTACTTGAGTATTTCACTGGTTTTAACTACGAACTGTAATGTTAATTTAAAAGCAGAAACAGAAATTTATTTCAGATTAAATCAGGTTGGCTTTTTAACTGATGAAAGTAAAACCGCTATAATATTATCTAATACAGATCTTGTTGGGCTTAAAGTAGAGGTAAAAAATATTCGTACGAATCAAACCACTTATTCTCAGGAATTAAAAAATAATCTTGGTCAGTATGGTAATTTCAAGTTTGCATACTCATTCGATTTTACAAATGTTACACAAACAGGTGAATTTATTCTCGAAGCTGGCAACCGACAATCTCTACCTTTTGAAATAGGTAACAATCCAAACAGAGGAATTGCAGAATTATTATTGGATTTTTTCAAAATACAACGATGCGGATACACAAACCCGGAACTTCATAATGTTTGTCATATTGCTGATGCAACAAGTATAGTAGATGGAAAAAGAACTCTTCAGCAATCAGTTGATTTAACCGGCGGATGGCATGATGCCGGGGACTATGTAAAGTTTCTTAATACCACTGCATATTCAACATATATACTTTTATTTGCTTATGAATTTGACCCGCAGAAATTTGGATTTGATAGAGACAGAAACGGTTCTCCGGATATTCTTGAAGAAGCCAAAATTGGTTTAGATTGGATGATCCGCGCTGCTTATAAAAATGATAAATTCATTACACAGGTTCAGGATCTTAGAGATCATGATGTTGGTTGGCGATTACCCGAAGATGATCCGCTTGCTTTCGATAGACCTGGATTTGTTGGAATTGGAAAAAATTTAATAGGGATTTATTCTGCAACTATGGCCATCGCATCACGAATTTGGCGAGATAGATTCCAGTACAATGAATTTGCCGATAAATGTCTTGGGCTTGCTGAAAAATATTATTCTGTTAGAAACCGGGTACCAGATGTTGATAGCAGCGGGACAGGAATGTATCTCGATAATTCTTTCGAAGGTAAAATGGCGCTCGGTGCTGTAGAACTATACCTTACCAATAAAAAACCGAATTACTTAAACGATGCAAAATTTTATGCTGATTCTGCCGGATCGGATTTCTGGTGGAGTTGGGGAAATATTAATTCTATTGCTCATTACCGTCTTGCAATGTTCGATACAAAATATAAAGACTTTATAAAAAATAGTCTCGAACATTTTTCTAAAAATATGCAAAGCAATTTATTCGGTTTAGGCACACAACTAAGTTGGGGAACTAACCACACTTTATTAGGAATTACTTTTCTAAATATTTTATGGTCACGATTAACAAATGATAAATCATATAACTTACTTGCTACAATTCAAAAAGATTTTATTTTAGGCCGTAACCCATGGGGTATTAGTTTCATATTCAATGTAGGTAAAAATTATACTAAAAATTTTCATCATCAGGTTTCATTAATAAAAGGTAAATTAACAGGTGGATTTGCAGCCGGTCCGGCTACCAAAGAATTTTTGAACAATTATAATATTACTTATGAGAGTAATGATAAATATGCTAAGTTTCAGACGAATGAAATGTTTTACAGGGATGACCGTGTAGATTATATTACAAATGAACCGACGATTGCCGCTAATGCAACTGCTATTTTTGTATTTGGTAATCTTGTAAAAAGATAATTTTAAGTGTATTATTTTGGTGCAAATTATCATTATTGACATAGGTTATTTAGAAAAATTGCGATAATTGACTGTTTTTTAAAGAATACGTGGCATATAATTTGGCTTTATGCACCTTAGTAAAAGTAAATAATAGGTAAGATTATGGTAAGTTCAGTACGAAGAATTCCCTCTGGATTTTCATTTATTGATAAAAACTGGGGTGGAATTTATAGAGGTGGAAGTTACATTGTAGTTGGTCCAAGGAAATCGGGTAGAACATTAATTGGATTACAATGTGCATTAGAAGCTGCCAAGAATGCTGAAGTATGTTTGTTTTTTACTATTATGCGTCCTAAAGATCTAATGATTCAAGCAGCATCGTTGAACTTTGATATCCAATCTTACATGAATCAGAATTTAATTATTGTAGTGCGTGTTGCACCACCAAATGATATTTATGATATGTATAACCCCGATGATTATCTTGTAGAGTATTTCAATGATATTATAACGGTGGTAAATCAATATAATCCAACAAGAATAGTCTTTGATGAACTTACTCCATTCGTCGGTTTCAAGAATCTTGATCATCTAAGAGATACTTTCCTTCATACACTTGAGACAATAGAAGAAAGAGATATTACAAGCATGTTTATAATAAGTGAACCTGCTACACAAAAGACACAATCAATTGTTGAGGGTCTTACACAATTTGTAACGGGAGTAATTCAATTAAAAAAACAAGTTGGTGCGGGCGAAAGAATTCATAGCGGCACTGTAACTATTATTCCGAATGTTGGTCATACAGAAGGAGAATTTTCAGCAGAATACAGGATTGAACCATACAAAGGCGTTACAACAGAATTTTCAAAGGAACCCCTTTATACTACTGATGAATCTCCGGCAACGCTACCAAGACCACGAATGATAAACAGACCTACGAAGATTGATGTGCCTACCGAACCTTATGCTTTCTCTAATATATATAACTATAACGATTTCCTATTGATACTCAATAATCAGATTGCACTTTATAAAAGCACGGGACAAACATTCAATATAGTTTCATTTAAACTGGATCCCGCTGCACAGATAAAAGGTATCTTAACTATTAATCAATTGCAGAATGCAGTTAGACATGCAACAAGTAAGAAGGATAAGATTTGTATTATAGAAAACAAAGTTATTGTACTACTTGTAAGAGGTAATTTAAAGACAGTAGTCGACTTAATGAGCAATGTCCAAAACAATCTGCCCAGTCACGACGCCAATTATATTAATGCTGCTCTCGAGTATATTTCAATTTTCAATCTGGAAGTTGATGAACGTGTTGAAAATGCTGAATCGATGATGGAGTTTGTTTTAACAGCAGAAACATCTTCAACAAATACATATCAGCCATTAAACAAATATATTGGTTAATGAGGTACAGTGTTAAAATACTATTTACATTATTACTTGCGACTACTATTGCCTACTCTCAGGTAAATTCCACTGGATTAAAACGCCAGGCAGAAATATTAATTAAAGAAGGAAGATATAAAGAAGCTATTGATCAACTTCACAAATTTATTGCTGCAAATCCGCAATTAGCAGAAGGATATCACTTAAGAGGATTATGCTACGAAACAACAACTGAATACCAATATTCAGTATTAGACCTTAGACGTGCTCGCCGACTTGATCCATCTAATAAACAAATTCAAATTGATCTGAACAGGGTTATTTCTACATGGCATGCACTGCTTTACAAAAAAATTGAAGGGCACAAAAGAGATATTGCGGTTGATCCAAATTATGCTTTCAGCTATTTGGAAATTGGGAAGAGTTATCGATGGCTTGAAGAGTGGAGTAATGCAGAACTTTGGTATGATGAATACCTTAAACGTGATGATAATGCATCCCCAGACGAAATTATTCGTTATACAGAAATCCTTGCTAAAACAGGTTCAATTGTTAAAGGAGAACGAATTCTAAAAAAGTATGTAGATCGTTATCCAGACGATTGGAGATTATGGAGCCGTTACGGTTATTTTACATTATGGCTTAGTAAAACCAGAATTGCAGAAGACGCTTTTAAGAAAGCTCTATCCTTTAAACCATTTTTTAAGGAAGCTGAAGACGGATTGGACCAAGTAAGAAACCAAGCTTATCTTCTTCAATATCAACCAAGAGCATATGAAAAAGTCTATCCGATCGATCGTTATACATCAATACTACAAAGAGACCCGGAAAACATTCAGATCCGGTATAACCTTATAAATGAATTAATTGCGGCTAACCGTTACGAAGAAGCTTATCAGCAATTACAAGTATTACAGACTTCGCAAAGTGATAATGATCAGTTCAAGAGTTTACTTAAAACGGTTACGGATTACCGTGATAGTACTTTTAATAATGCAATATCATTTTATACGGAGATTTTAAAGAGAGATCCGACAGATAAACAAGCTGTTATAAAATTAGCCGAAGCGTATTCCAACCTTTTTTATTTTGATAATGCTATAGAAATATTAAGTGAATATCTTGAGAATATTCCTGAAGATCAGGACCTTGATGCGCGTTACCTTTATTCTAAATACTGTGCATGGAATTATGAATGGGAACGGGCAATTTCACAACTGAATAAGTTATTACAGTATGATCCTAATAATCTCGATTATCAATTATTAAGAGGGCAAATTGCAGTCTGGACTGTTCTTGATTTTGATATTGCGGAAAAATATCTGTTGAATGTTGCCGCTAACAGACCCAATGAAATTCATGCTTATATATCCTTAGCTTCTATGTATTCATGGAAAAAGAATTTTCCTGAAGCAAAAAAATATCTTGATATTGCCAAAAGTATTGCGCCTAACGATCCGGAGGTTGAAACTGCTGAAAGTAATTATGCTATTCATCTTTCTGCTTACGAGGAACAGCTTGTTTTTGAAATTAAAGCCGAGGCCGGTAAATATGCCGCCGATGGCAATTGCGAAGAAGCAAGGAATAAATATGAAGAATATTTTTCTAAACGGACTGCTCCTACAAGAGATGAGTTAAGGGAATATGCTGATATTGTTGCTTGC
>CAZEBL010000024.1:0-19964 GCA_964510325.1 uncultured Melioribacter sp.
CCCCGTTTTTCATCGTCTTCGAGAACAATTAGATCAAATACATCCGCAACAAATTTCATATTGGATAATATTTTTTTCAATTCTGAGTAAGTCGGCTCTCCATGCCATTGTGCTACTCTTTTAATCAGGTTCTTTTCGTTGCGTCTTAAAAATTCAGAGAAGGTGATAAAATTAAAACTGAGTTTAGTCCGCGGATTGCAGATGTTTATCAGGTCGTTGGTATATTGATCGAACTTA
Organism: uncultured Melioribacter sp.; assembly: GCA_964510325.1. Lineage (GTDB taxonomy): Bacteria > Bacteroidota > Ignavibacteria > Ignavibacteriales > Melioribacteraceae > DSXH01. The sequence goes on from CAZEBL010000024.1 coordinate 238, forward strand.
TTAGCCAGGTCTTCGTTTTTATCATACATTAAATATTTTGCTTTCTCGGGTGTAAATTTTGCACGCGTTGTAACTTTAAATTTGGGTATTAGAGCATACCCGTCATAACTTCTTATTCCTGTTCCCTTCTCAATATATTTCCAACTTCTTAATAATTGAGAGGACGATTGAACCGATACAACTTTATCCAGCTCGCTATCAATAACTACAAACTTTCCTTTCTGGTAACTTACAACTGTAGTCCAGTGTTCCCAATTTTTAACACTAAGAATACAAGGATGACCTTTCTTCAATTCATTAACAAGCATTCTTCTTGCATCATCGGGATTACTCGATTGAAAATGTTTCATTTTACAATCGAAGCGGCGTGCAGCTCTTGCAAGACCAAATTCATCCGTTCCGGCCCACCATGTACTGCCGGCAATTATTCCTATTTGATCTTCATCCTTAAAAATTCCTAACATAACCAGAGCGTGCTTTAATGCGAATGGCCCACATTGATATTTGTTTGGTTGAGGATAAAAACTCATTTCAATTTACCTGTTCAGATTGAATGCAAAAATAGTAAATCTTTTGAAATGCAAAACAGAATTGTTTACCTTTGTAAAAAAAAATTGAGCCAAAGTGAAAGTAGCAATCCTTTATAACGAGCCAATTCAGGATAAAAACAAAAAAGTTAAAAAACAGAAGGAAGGGGACCTCGATTTTGACCCTGTTTTCAGCTTACAAGAGATTAACCCGATCGAAGAATTCGAGCAAATTGCGGTTTCTCTAAGGAAATTCGGCTATGATGCTTATACCCTTAACATAAGGGACGATTTACAGCTTTTCTTTAAGGACCTCGACAAGAATAAACCCGATGTAATTTTCAATTTTGTTGAGCTATTTAACGATCAGCCGCGACTTGAGATGAATTTTACGGGATTATTAGAACTTCTTAAAATTCCTTACACCGGCGCGCCGCCAATGGCACTTGGAACATGCCAGAATAAAACTTTAACCAAAAGAATATTAAGAGATGCCGGGATCAGAACCCCCAGATTCAAAATCATTAAGCAGATGACGGAATCTTTCAGGACAGGGTTGAAATATCCATTAATCGTTAAACCGGCATGGGAAGATGCAAGCGTTGGAATCGATAACAATTCTATAGTAAATAATCTGGATGAATTGAAAAAGCGTGTAGATTATGTTATTACCTCTTTTAAGCAGCCAGCGTTGATTGAAGAATTTATTCTGGGACGTGAGCTGAATGTTTCTGTCTTCGGTGATAAAAACCCGATAGTATTACCAATTAGCGAAATTGATTTTTCCGAACTGCCGGATCATCTTCACCCGATTGTAAGTTTTCAAGCAAAGTGGGATCCTCTACATGAAGCATATCATAAGACTATACCTATTTGTCCGGCGCTTCTACCAAAACGGATTCAGAAGCAAGCAGAAAAAATGGCTCTGTTATGTTTCAAAACAATGGGTGTTCGTGATTACTCGCGTGTAGATATGAGGCTCTCTAAAGCCGATAACAAACTTTATGTGCTCGAGGTTAATCCTAATCCCGATTTGACTGAAGATGCGGGATTTATGCGTTCGGCAAGTCATGCGGGCTATGACTATGCAACAACACTAAAAATGATTGTTGACTTTGCTTATGAGAGAGGTAAAGGTGAACATTCGAGCGGTGAGACCAATAATTAATAAATTACGATTCAATTCCCTTTCTGGCTAAAACACCTTTCTGGTAATAATGTTTTACTTCTGTCATTTCGGTTACAAGGTCAGCGGCGTTAATTAATTCTTGCGGACAATATCTTCCGGTTAGGATCAGCTCAATATTATCGGGTTTGGATTTAACAAATTCCAGAACATCTTCGGTAGTAAAAAGTTTGAAGTAGATTGCAACACAGATTTCATCCAGAATGATTATATCGTATTCTCCGCTAAGCATTTTTGCCTTTGCATCATTCAGTCCATTACGGGCTTTCTTAATTTCATCATCAGGAGGCAATTCTCTTTTATACACATAATCGTCTTTACCGCATTGAACTACATCTATCCAATCATTTAATTTTTCCAGTGCATTAATTTCATTGTATGGATATTCTTTCATAAACTGGATCATATAAGTTTTCAATCCAAATCCGGCTGCACGTATTGCCTGTCCAATAGCTGCAGTTGTTTTTCCCTTTCCATTACCGGTATAAATTTGAATGTAACCTTTATTCGGATGTTCCATGCTCTTTTTTTCTCTCATCTATTTTTTTCAACACTTCACTTTTTTCATTATCGTTTAGGTTAATCCAATCTATTATTTCTTTAATTGATCTAAAACACCCGATGCAAATGTCCTTACCGGGCGGGACAAAACAATTATTTGTGCATGGCGATTGTAAGATATTTTCCATAAAAAACCTTTATTTCCAAAAACGCATTTCATAACTAAATATAATTTTTAGCAAAAAAGTTTCAAAACAATATAAAAACTATTCTTATTTTAGGATTGAATTGAGACTATTTTAATGAAAATACTATGGAAAAGAAAATTAACATTTTTCTTGTAGGAACAGGTAATGTGGGCAAATCATTTATTGAATTGATTGCTCAAAAGAACTTGTATCAAATTACCGGCAATAAGTTTAGAATTAGAATTATTGGTATTGCAAACCGGTCTAAAATGTATTTTTCTAAACGGGGTTTAATTGCAAATAAATGGAAATCGTTTCTAACAACAGGTAAAGTTGCTAATGTAGATTTATTCATCGAGACAATGGAACAGTACAGGTTGCCCAACTCAATTTTTATTGATTGTACGGATGGAGATGAGATAAGCCGTTATTACAAAGTTATTCTAAAGCAATTTCCAATAGTAACATCTAACAAATCACTAAACGCCGGTAGTTACAAAAATTACTTAGAAATTAGAGATACGATTAAAAAATACAATACAGATTTCCGTTATTCTGCTAATGTTGGTGTGGGATTGCCTTCGCTTGATATAATAAATTCATTCCTACAAGGTGGGGATAAAGTAACCGCTATTGAAGGATTATTTTCCAGTACAATGAATTATCTGCTCGATAAACTTTTAACAACCGATAAACCATTCAGCCGTTTATTATTGGAAGCGAAAGAGAAGGGATTAACTGAACCTGATCCGCGAAACGATCTTAATGGAATTGATACCGGGAGAAAGATTTTAATACTTGCAAGAGAAGTCGGTGCAAAAATTGAAATGAATGATATTATAATTGAAAATCATGTCCCGGTAATTTTACGTAATATTAAATCATTGGATAAATTTTACAACAGCATCAAAATTGCCGATAGTAAGTTTGAAAGGATAAAAAGGATAGCAGTTAATAATAAGCGGAAGCTTGTTTATACTGCCCGATTTAAAAACAACAAAGCCTCTGTAGGAATTGAAATGGTTGACCAAACACATCCATTCTATTCAGCATCGGCGAACGAGAAAGTAGTTCTGTTTTATACAGAGTTTTTCAAACATTATCCTTTGGTAATAAAGGGTCAAAGTGGTGGTGCTAAGGCAACGGCTTCGGTATTAATTTCTGATATTCTGAAAACTGTTGGGTAAAAATGGGAACGGCGGCAAACCGTTCCCAATTAATAATTAATTAATTTTTCCTTGCTGCAATTCTTTTACGAGACGGTCTGTTTTATAAACAAACTTTAGAGCTTCCATCAATCCCCATGAATCGGTGGCAACAGTTCTGTTGTTAGACTCAAGAAAAATAAAATCACCGGCAAGACTTTCAAGATTACCATCATGCACAAGTCCAACAACTTCTTTATACCTGTTTATTACAGAACTTCCGGAATTACCACCTACTATATCATTAGTTGAAGCAAAACCGACGGGGACTGAAAGATCGAATCCATCCGGTATTTTCTGCCAGCGCGGATGTAATCCCCATGGATAGGCTTTCTTACCAAAGGAATACCAGCGGTCCCATAGACCAAAGTAAGTTGTTTTACCTGGTGCCAATGTTCCGTTATATTCATAACCGGCTATCACGCCATCAGAAATTCTTAACGAGGATGTTGCATCAGGCGGAATTTGATTTCCATAAACAAAAAACACTACCTCTCCAAGCGATTGATTAAGAACCGATAATGTGTTCTGGATTTCTCTATACTTTGGTTCCAATACTTTTCTTTTATCGTTGGAATATAACTGGTAACGGATAAAAGGATCGCTCGATTTTAGGATCTGATCCGGAGTAGTTTCTTTTAAGAACTTAACAAACTTTTCTTTAGAAGCAAGATGTGAAATCGATAATAAATATTTTACTGCCTCATCACCTTTTTTACCTCCAAATATTTCTCTTGTAATAAAGTGATTATCGCCAAGAACAATATTCATATAATTAATTACTACTTTCAGATTCCTGTTATCTGTTTCAGTATTCACTGATGGATAGAGTTTTTCAATTGTGACATTGAGTGAGTCTTTCTTAAATCTTCCTTCCCTTTGTTCTTCAGGGAGTTTCATCTGCTCTGCGAAGGTAATTGCATTTTGTGCTGCAATAGTATATGGAGATCTGAAACTTAGTGTAATGTACTCATTGTAGATTCCCGATAATTCATCAATAGCATTTTTTATTGAAGTCCAGATATGTCCATATTTAGATTTGAGAGCCGGATCGCTATTAACTTTATCAATAAGATTTTTTTCGAAATCTCTTTTCTTAGCCATTATCAACTCATCGCGCAGACCAAGATATCTGCCGGCAAAAGATTTTCTTCCGTTACCAACACCAAGTACATTATTAAGCATCTCATCAAATTTATCCGGGTTAGCCAGAAACTGTTCATAAGCAATGTTATACTGCTCGTTCAACATGGCAAGAGTATACTTATATTGTTTATCACGGAAAAATTCCAGCTGAGCAACCGATAATAATCTTTGTGTACTTCCCGGTCTCCCAACTACAAAAATCGGTTCTCCCTCTTCGGCGCCTTTAGCACTGAATTTAAAGAAGTGATCCGTCTTAACGGGTTTATCGTTTTCGTAAGCGCGGAAGAACATAAAGTCGAGCTCATAACGCGGGTAAGTAAAATTATCCCAGTCCCATCCGGTCGCTGCAATCTGAAAATCGGGCGACATTACAAGTCGAATATCATTGTAACGTTTGTAAAGATATAATGAATATTTACCACCTTTGTACAATTCTACTACACGGCATGTCAATCCAGTTTCATCAGAATATTTTTTCTCAAGCTCCGAAATTTTTGTGCTTCTATTCTTGATTTTTTCTTCATCGGTTGAGCCGGATCTAAATGCGGTAAGAACTTCATTTGTTACATCAACAATTTTTATTAATTGATCTACATATAACCTTGATACTTTAATTTCCTCTTCCATCGTCTTTGCATAATATCCATCACGCAAATAATTTTCTCCCTTAGGTGAAAGTCCTAAAAGAACATTTCTTGCACAATGGTGATTTGTCAAAATCAATCCATCTTCAGAAACGAATGCAGCAGAGCATCCACCACCAAATTGAAGTGCGGATTTCATCACATCATCAAGCCATTCCTGTGTTGGACGAAATCCATATTTCTTTTCAAAATAATCTGTAGGAACAGCATCAAAGGTCCACATCGTTCCCATCTCTTTTAAGTCGAATTTTACTTTGGAAATATCTACAGGTTCATAAATTGACTGACTGCGAAGTAAAGTGGTGATTAAAAGAAAAATGGGGAGGAGTAAAAAGCTTTTAAATTTTTTCATTTCTACCTCGGTGTGCAAATAATTTGATTTGATTTTCTTTTTAGTGACTTAGTGCCTTAGTGGCAATAATATTTTGCCACCAAGACACTAAGACACAAATTCAAAAACTACTTAGAAATTTTTCCTTCTTTCAATTCCTTAACGAAACGATCTGCTTTATAAATTTTTTCGAATGCTTCCATCATACCTCTTGCATCAACAGAAACGCATCGGTTTTCGTGAGGCATAAAAATAAAATTACCGTAGATACTTTCCATGTTACCATCGAATGCAAGTCCTACAACTTCTGCGTTTTTATTAATAACTGCACTGCCGGAATTTCCGCCAACTATATCATTTGTGGAAGTAAAGTTAAACGGAGTTGCTAAATTGAGTTTAGAAGGATCGCTCCACATCGGGTGCATATTCCACGGATATTCTTTGTTGAATGAAAAATGTCTGTCGTATGCACCATAAAATGTTGTGAATGTTGGTGCAATTGTTCCGTTATAATCAAAAGACTTAAGAACACCGTCGCTTATTCTTAATGTAAAGTTTGCATCAGGTGGAATTGTTGTTCCGTAGAAGTGGAAAACAACCTGACCGAGCATATCATCATAAACCTGTTCTGTATCGGTTATTTCTTTTGCTTGTTTTTGAAGTTCTGGAATGCGGTCTTGAGTCTGAAGTATAAAATAAACAAACGGATCGTCGCCGCTCAAAATTTTATCTGCACCGCTCTTTGCAAATTCAAGAAAGCTCTTTTTATCAGATAGTTTCGATTTAGAAAGAACATAATCAACAGCTATTTTGCTTTTTTTATTATCGAATAACTTTTTAACTAAAGGATCGTCGTCGCCTAAGTTCATTCTAATATAATCTGCCTGAATACCGAGTTTAGTATTCTCTAATAATTTATCCATGTTATCTGCATACATTGCGTTAAGAGTTGAGTCGAGTTTTGCAGCAGAATATTTGGATGCTCTTTCTGCTTCAGGTTTTTTAAGTTCTTTTGCCATATCAACTAAATCGCGAGCAATAAAAAAGTATCTTGCATGGAATGTTGGATTCAATGAATAAGCTGCTATCTTAGGACCAATATTTCTCATTTCTGCTCTTGTTTTTGCAAGGTTATCCCAGATAGAACCATATTTTTCTTTTAATTCTTTATCGGCCATTACTCTATCTTTAAGAGATTTTTCGAAATCAATTTTTCTTGCAAAGAGATACGGATCATTCAATCCCTTGTATGTCTGATGAAAAACTTTTTGACCGTTTCCAATCTGTCTTCTAATTCTTTCATAGACTTCTTTATTTGCCGGATTAAGTGATTTGAGTGTTTCAAGAGCGTTGAAAAGATTATCGCTTAAGAATGAGTTGTTTCGGTAAGTAATATCTCTTGCGTATTCAAGGAATGAAACAGCTTTTAATCTTTGAGTTGTTCCGGGATTTCCAACAGTAAAGATTGGTTCGCCCGGTGTAATTCCTTTTGTAGAAAATTTGAAAAAGTTTTCTGCTTTAACAGGTTGACCGTTTTCATAAGCTCTTAGGAATGCACAGTCGAGATTGTAGCGCGGGTAAGTGAAATTATCGTAATCCCCGCCGAAGTAAGCTGCCTGATAGTCGGGTGCAAAAACAAGACGGATATCATCATAGCGTTTGTAACCATATATTGAATATTTTCCACCATTGAACAATGAAATAAACTGGCATGTTAAACCGGTTTCGTTCTTATACTGATCAACTAATTTTGTCGAGATTTCCGATTTTATTTTAGCTTTCTCTTCATTTGTTTTACCGAAAGCAATTGCCTTTTGTACTTCCTCTGTAACATCTCTTACAAAAACCAATTGATCTGTGTAGTAGTTGGGAATTTTTCTCTCTTCTTCTAATGTTTTTGCAAAAAATCCGTTGTTGATTAAATCCTCCCCTTCCTTTTGTACTCTTCTTACTATTCCTTCTGCACAGTGATAATTTGTCATCATCAATCCATCCATAGATACAAAAGAAGAAGTACATCCGGGAATTCGGAGAGCAGAAAGTCTTACATCATCAAACCATTCCTGTGTCGGCTTAAATCCATATGTCTTTTCGAAGTGATCGAATGGAGGATAATCGAACGACCACATCTTACCCGTATCAAACTTCTGAGCTTTAACAGTATCGGGATTAAATTTGACCTGGGCATTTGTCTGAATTGTAATAAAAGCTAATAATATAATTAGCTGAATAACTTTGAATCGGTTTACAAGTTGTTGCATATCTGCACCTAATTAATTAATGATTAATTGTTGTACCCAAAAAATATAACAGATAGGAATTATTACCAAACTAAATAGTAATTAACCTTGAAGGCCATAATGACCCTCAAGGTTGTGGTAATAATTGTTTCGTTTATTCGGCAATTTTGCTTGTTTCCATTTCCTTAGCAATTCTATCGGCTTTAACAATATGTTTTACAATCTGGTAAATTGCCTGGGAAGAGAGTGCAATTGAACGGTTCTTTTCGGTAGTATAAATAAAGTCGTTCGAAAGTCCTTCCATATTTCCATCATGGAGAATTCCAACATACTCTCCATTCTTATTAATTATCGGGCTACCCGAGCTTCCGCCAACAGTATCAAACGTTCCTACAAAATTATTCTGTGCGGATAAATCGAGTCCGCCGTAATTAAGCCACCGGGCCGGAAGATCCCAAGGCCACTGCTTCTGGTGAGAATAGTAACGGTCGTACAATCCGTAGAAAGTTGTTATCGGCGGTGCAATTGTACCGTTATATTCATAACCGGCAATAAGACCATCGCTAATTCTGAATGTGCCGGTTGCATCAGGTGCAATGCTTGTTCCAAAGATATCATAAATTACTAATCCGAGCTGATCTTCAAGAACAGTTTCTGTATTCATAATTTCCTGTGCTTCTGCCTGATATTTTAATCTTGCATCACGTGTTTCTACATAATACTTAATAAATGGATCGTTACTTTTTAATATCTCTTCAGGATTTCCTTTAATTAAAGAAAGAACAAAATCCTTGTCATTAAGTTTCGATTCACTCATAAGTTTATCAGCCAGCTCTTCGCCTGATAATCCACCAAAATATTTTTTAGTAATCGAATTATCTTTACCCAGATTTAAGACAATAAAATCGTTTACCATAGCAAGTTTTTTCTTTTCGAGAGGTAAATCAACATCTGCCGGAAGATTTATCATTGCCTGATTTAATCTATCGCTTCTCATTTCAGGCGGTCTTTGATCTTCGGGAATTTTTGAAGCGAATGCAAACTCAACCAGATCGAATGCTCTCTGGTAATAAATCGAGTTGTTCAATCGTGCAAATGCGGCTCTTTCACCGGCATGAACGGCAAGTTCTTTACGCGTCTTAGCAATTGCATCCCATATATGTCCGTACTTTTGTTTCTTTGCCGGGTCATTCATCACAATTTTCTTTATATCATTTTCAAATGCTTTTTTACGCGCCATTAAATAAGGATCGAACAGGTTCACAATGAAACCGTTCTGGCGCTTAGCAGTATTAGCCGGTCCGAACATTAAACCACGGTAGATATCGGCTCTCTCTGGATAGAGTTTCATCATCTCTTCGTAAATTTTTACCATTCCGTTACTCTGGAATGTATTATTCCTGTAAGTAATATCTCGGTTATATTCAAGCTGTGCGATTGTCTTAAGACGGTTTGTAACTCCCGGGTAACCAAGTACAAACAATGGATCATCCAGCTTGGGACCATAAATATTCATCTTGAAATAATTATTTGTCTTAAGCGGCTTACCGTTATCATCATAAACACGGAGAACCGCAAAATCGGAGTTGTAGCGCGGATAAGTGTAATTATCCGGATCGCCGCCATATAAACCGACGATACGTTCCATAAAGATTACGGCTCGTACATCGTTATATCTTTTAAATCCGTATAACGAATATTTTCCGCCATGATATAATGATGTAACATTACAAACTAAACCTGTTTCTTTAGAATACTTGTTCTGTAACTCCTGAATCTTGGCATTTTTCAATTCAACTTTTTCTTTGTCGGTCTTACCTTTATTAATAGCGGCAACAATTTCATCAGTAACATCTACAATTAAAGTTAGCTGTGTAACTGAAAGATTTGGAACTCTCCTTTCTTCAGCCAGAGTTGCGGCGTAAAATCCATCGCGTGGAATATTTTCCCCTTCCTTCTGAATTCTTTGAGCAATAAAATCAACGCAATGATGATTAGTTAAAAGCAATCCGTCTTCGGAAATGAAACCAGAAGAACAACCACCGCCAAATCTTAAAGTAGAGAGACGTGCATGATCAAGCCATTCCTGAGTCGGTTTAAAACCATAAGCTTCATAAAAATAATCTACCGGCGCGTGCTCAAATGTCCACATTTTACCGATATCAAACTTTTTAGCTTTTACGGTATCTGGATTAAATTTTTGTTGAGCAAAGAATGGAAGTGATACAAATAAAAACAGAATTACTAATTGAATTGAGAATCTTGTAGGTTTGTTCATACGAACCCCCGGATTAATGATGGGAATTATTTAACAGGGGTAAAAATATATCTGGCGAAATTAAATTTCTAATCAAGTTAAGATGAATCAAATATCAAATAATTCTATACTAATGGAACGCAGCTTATATCATTATTTCAGGATAAATAAAAGGTTGAATTCTCCTTTCATCATCTACCGAACCGATACAGTGGTGACATTTTTTTACATTAAAAATTACCGGCTCTTCTCCAATTTCTATTGGCAATAAATTTACAATTGTTTCGCAATTACTGCATTGAATTACATGATGAGTTTTAAGCTTATGTCTGCATACCGGACATAGATAATTTGCCTCAACAAACTCGGCTATAGTATCGCAAGTAAATATTAAGCGACATTTGGAGTTGCTGCACTGTACAAATTTGGACGGATTTGTAGAACTGGTCTCTATAATTTACCTCCTCTTAAAAAAGCGATTCAAAAATAATTGATAGATATATGGAATTCTATGTAAAAATTAATCCGTCAAATTTTTTCTACCTGCATAAGTTCTACCGGATCATTTGAGAAGAAGTAAAAATGAAGATTGTAAGTAAAATTCGAACAATCCTTTTGAGAAAAATCTGTATTTTAGAACCATCAATTTTGGAGAGACTATGGATAGAATCGCTTCATTTAAAGCTTATGATATTAGGGGAAAAGTACCGTCGGACTTAAATCCGGAACTGGCATATAAAGTTGGAAAGATTCTTGTTAATTATTTGAATTGTAAATCCGTAGTAATAGGAAGAGATGTGCGTGAATCATCGCCGGAACTTGCCTCTGCACTATCAAAAGGAATAACAGATGCCGGAAGCGATGTTTTCGATTTAGGTTTATGCGGAACAGAAATGATCTACTTCGGTACACCGTTTCTTAATGCCGATGCCGGTGTAATGATTACTGCAAGTCATAATCCTCCTGAATATAACGGACTAAAATTTGTAAAGAAAGGTTCTGTTCCATTAGGGTATGATTCCGGTTTACATGAAATAGAAAGCATGATTTTGAAAAATGAAATTCCCGCAAATGCACCGTATAAAGGAAAAATAATTTCAAAAGATATTATGAAAGAATTTATAGAAAGTCTTAAAAAGTTTTATGATGCAAATAAAATTTTCCCTTATAAAGTAGTTGTTAATGCCGGAAACGGTTGTGTTGGACCCGCGCTCGATCAGCTGGAAAAAAATCTTCCTATAAAAATGATAAAAGTTTTCCACGAACCCGATTTAAAGTTCCCGAATGGTGTTCCTAACCCTCTCCTTTCGGAGAACAGGCAACCAACAATTGATGCAATTAAAAAACATAATGCAGATCTTGGCGTTGCATGGGACGGCGATTACGACCGCTGCTTCTTTTTTGATGAGCAGGGTAATTTTATTGAGGGTTATTACATAGTTGGATTACTTGCAAAATCGATACTGAAACATAATCCGGGAGAAAAAATTGTTCACGACCCGCGGCTTACATGGAACACAATTGAGGTTGTTGAAAAATCGGGTGGGAAAACAGTAGTCTCTAAGAGCGGTCATGCTTATATTAAGCAGAAGATGAGAGAGGTTAACTCTATTTACGGAGGGGAAATGTCTGCGCACCACTATTTCCGCGATAATTATTATTCTGATAGCGGACTGATTCCATTTTTGCTGATTCTTCAACTTATGTCGGAAGAAAATTCAAAATTATCTGATTTAGTAGGTGAAATGGTAAAGACCTATCCATGCTCTGGAGAAATTAATTCAACGGTAAGAGATGGAGCAGAAAAAATCAAAGTGATTAAAGAGAAATACAAGGATGGAGTAATTGATGAACTTGACGGTTTAAGCGTTGAATACCCCGACTGGCGCTTTAATATACGTATTAGCAATACGGAACCGCTTATCAGATTAAATGTTGAGTCCAGACAAAATGAAAAATTGATGCTTGAAAAAACAGAAGAGTTATTGAAATTAATTAGGAATTAACCGAATTTCTATTCGGATTTTATGAAAACCGGACGAATAATCGATCGTCTAACAATGCGTAAATAAATTTTAATTAAGGAGATAAATTATGGCAGAACAGGAAAAAGCAATAGATGTAGAAAAATTACTAAAGAACAAATTGAAATCTGTTAGCATCGGATCACTTGAGTCTTCAATTGCAAAAGTAATAAGTGAACTTGTTGGTGAAGATTATAAGTGCACAATCGGAGAAGTAAAATATACCTTATTCAGCGGTGCGGATTTTCATGTTAAAGTAGAACTTTCCTACAACCCGGAAAAATAATTCTGTTGGAAATAGAGATCGCCTCGAGCGGTCTCTATTATTATATTATCTTCTTCAACTCTTCAATTACAAAATCAATTTCTTCCAGTGTATTATAAAAATGAGGTGAGAACCTTATCATCCCCTCTCTGACCGCACAGTAAATTTTTCTCTTTTCAAGCTGGTTATAAATTTCATTTGCTTTGGGGTGTTTAAAGGTAATTATTCCAGCACGGTTTTCTTCTTTAACATTTTTTAGTATGGGCTCAATTCCAATCTTGCAAAGCTGTTCAATAAAATAATTGGTGTTATTTATAATTTTCAATTCGCAATTCTCAATTCCAAATTTATCAAACAAATCAAGCATTGAATCAAAAATTGCAACACCCAATGCGTTTACTGTTCCATTCTGAAAACGTTCAGCAGAATTTTTTAGTGTTAAATCATATTGAAGAAGATTCCATGCATTTTCTACTGATGCCCAACCAACATTTTTTTGAGTAATCCTGCTCTGAAGTTCTTCTGTAATGTAAATATAAGACAATCCCTGTGCTGCCATTAACCACTTTTGTGTTCCACCACATAGATAATCAATTTTCGATTTTACTACATCAATCTGCACAACACCGGTTGCCTGAATTGCATCAACACAAAAAATTATATTGTTCTTCTTACAAAGATCTGCTATTGCATCAAGATTTGCCCTGTAGCCCGATAGAAACTGAACCGCACTTATAGAAACTAACTTTGTCTTTGGAGTTATTGCCCTTTCAATCTCTTCAAAATCAACAATTCCGTTTTTCGATTTTACTATATCAATTTCAACACCATACTCCCTTAAATTAAGAAAGGGATAAACGTTTGACGGGAATTCGATATCATTTATTATAACTCTGTCCCCATTATTCCACTTCAATCCCTGAGCTAAAATATTAAGTCCGTTCGATACATTATCAATCCATGCAATTCTATCGGGGTTAGCACCGATTAACTTTCCTAATTTACTTTTTGCAGATGAGCTCCAGTTCAAGAAGGACTTATAATTTTCAATTGATTCCCCGCTGCGCTGCTTTGAATATTCCTCAATTCTATCCAAAACCAAAGACGACCATGGACCAATAGCAGCATGATTAAAATAGATTTGACCGGTTTTGATATGTGGGAAAAGATTTCTTACTTCGTCAATATTCATTTTGTTCTTCCACTACTAAATTTTTCTGGATTTACTTCGATAATATAGTGAGAAACTAATAAACCATTATATGAACAAGATATTTGAAATAGCATCAGCATTTTATGGAGTATTGATACCGAAAAAAGCTCAGAAATCTTTTATTAACCTGGTTGTAGATTACCTTAATGAGAGATATTCAATTGAAACCGCCATCGGTATGGCATTAAGGAAACTCCACTTAAATTAGAACTTTGCTTGCAAGCAATAGAGCCGGGGCTGGATTAACCCCCTCCAGTTCCGGCATCCCCGAGTGCTTATGTAAGCAAGTTCTCTATTTTAAATAAGTCAAAATCTTTTCCATTCCGAACACTTCAAAGAATATATTTTCCTACTTATTAATTTCATTTTGTTTTGAAAAAGAATAATTTATTTTTCGCTGTAACTAGAACAGTCAAAATTAAACGGGGGTCAAGATGAATAGCAACATTTATTTATCGAAAACCGGTTTAAGAATTTTTTGGGTTAGTCTATTATTAATTCTGAGTTTTACTGAATCATATTCTCAAACAATTATTGGTAATATCTACGATCTAACAACCAAGAAGCCGATTCCCGATGTAATTGTATTACTTAAACCTACTCAGGATAAAATAAGCGCAATTCAAACAAGTGATGAAGAGGGAAATTTTCTATTTAGAAAGGTGAAACCGGGTGAATTCATCATACAGACTCAGCATGTTTCCTACCAGGACAAGATTGTAAAGAACCTATCGTTTCCACACAACGACACACTTGTAATAGACATAGGACTTTTACCCGCTGCTTATACACTTGGAGAAATTACTGTAGAAGGTGAAAAGAAAGATATGGAATTAGACGCTGCTGGATTTTACACAAGAAAAAAGAGCAGAGATGGAAGATTTTATACTAAGGAAGAAATAAAAGATAAAGTAAATAACACAATGAGAAGTTTTTTAACGGGTTTCCTTGGAATTACTTATAAGAGAGAAGACAATGCCTTTTATTTTAATCATGTAAATTCAGGAATGCCGATAAGATTTTATGTTGACGGTATATGGATCAATCAGGATAAATATGATTACGTACAAAGATACAGCGGAATGTTTGGTAAGCTAAAAGCAAAAAATCCAATGGATTTAGACGCTCCTCCAAATCCGACTGAGTACATTAATCCGCTTGAGATAAAAGCAATTGAAATTTATTCGAGTATGATGCAAGCTCCCTATGAGTTCGGTGGAAATAAAACACCCGGGGGCGTTGTTGTAATTTGGACCGGGAGATAGAATCTAAACCTTGAAGGTTACTAGAGCATTCAAGGTTTACACAGTAATTATTTTTTAGAATTAAGCAACTCCTCTATCTGATCTATCACACTATTCATTTTAGCAATTGTAAGATCGAATGCTTCCGGGTTTAGGGGATCGAGCCCGGCTTTCTTAATCAACTCTATTGGGTAGTCCGAACTTCCGCCATTAAGAATATTGTAGAACTTATCAATTGCCGGCTGACCTTCTTTTACAATTTTCTCTGCAAATGCTATTGCATAAATAAGTGAGGTGGAATATTGATATACGTAATAAGTATAACCCACAAAGTGATGAATGTATGCCCACTCGTATGCAACATAATCCGGCACAACACAAATATTTTGATCATGTCCGTAATACTTTTTTACAATATCGTAATATATTTTGCTCATCTTTTCACCGGTAAGAGGTTCACCGTTCTCTACTTTCTTATGAATTTCCCATTCGAATTCGGCAAATGAAACCTGTCGGTAAATTGTGGAGCGCAATAAATCTAAATAGGTACCGAGCAGATAAAGTTTTTCCTCTGTCGATTTTGCATTCCGAACCATATAGTCATTTAGTAAAGCTTCATTAATAGTCGATGCAATCTCTGCAACAAAAGTTGCATACTGAGCATTAACAAACGGCTGGTTCTTGTTAGAATAATAGCTATGCATTGTATGACCGAGCTCGTGGGCAAGTGTTGAAACCGATTCAAAGTCATCAGTCCAGTTCATTAAAATGTAGGGGTGATAATCGTATGCCGCACCGGAAGAATAAGCACCGCTTCGTTTACCATTGGTGGGAATGTAATCAATCCATCTATCTGTAAATGACTTTTTCACTGTATTTACATATTCATTGCCAAGTGGTTTGAATGCATCGAGTATAACATTCTGTCCTTCTTCAATAGTGAACTTGAAATCGACATCTTTAACCATCGGCGCATAAAGATCATAATAGTAAAGCTGATCCACTCCAAGCATTCTCTCTTTCAATTTAAGGAAACGATGTAGTGTAGGTAAATTTTTGTTTATCTCAGTAATCAAATTTTCATAAACGTTAACAGGAATATTATTGGCATTAAGAGATTGTTCGAGCACAGATTTGTATTTCCTGTTCTTGGCATAGAAGTAATCTGCTCTCACTTTACCCGCAAGATTGGCACCGAAAGTATTTTGAAACTTCTTGTAACCTTCATTAAACATACTTTCCATAACCTTTTCGCGGTCGCTTCTATTACTAACTGCACGGTATTTATAATATGCCGCAGATGATAATCCGACTTCCTCGCCAGTGGAAAGAATAACCTTCGGGTTCGGTTTCTCAGCATTGTCGAAAACCGAGTGGACTTCATTCATTGTTGAAGTTATTAATCCTGCACTTGCAAGAATCTCCTCTTCCCTTTCGCTTAGTGTATGCTCCTTAAGTCGTAGAATGTCGTAAACATAAAATTTGAATTCCGATAATTCCTTTTTTTGATCGAAGAACGACTTTATTTTATTCTGATCTATTTTCAAGATTTCAGGACTCAAGAACGATGCGGCTTCGCCAAACTGTGTACCAAGTGTAGTTGCTTGCTGATTAAGCGATTGATTGGCGCCGATCCGTAAATCCTCGTCAGCAAGTCTGAAAGCATAATCCGATAATTTATAGTAAAGTTTATAAGTATCGAAATAAACCCGCAAAGCCTGATAAAAATTCTCTGCACTCTCTCCCAATTTTCCTTTGAATGTTTTCAGGTATTCAATTTTTCTTTCGATTTCTGATTTATCCTTATTCCATTCATCAAGATTTTTATAGAGAATAGAATTATCCCACTTATAATTTTCCGGAACATCTTTTCGTTCCAAATTTTGTGCAAATGAAGTTGACATAACAAACACCATTATTAAAATGAATAATTTTTTCATGTTCTATTTTCCCCCGAAAGGTTAATTGAGCGGACAAAAATTAGTTAAAAAAATTTATATGAATTAATTTTTTTTGTTTAAATGTATCCCTAAAAAATACCCCCGCATATAGCGGGGGCAATTAATATTAATTATCAGAACAAATTATTTTATTACGCGTATTTCTTAGCTCTTAAGGAATCCCAGATTGTATAAACACACAGTAATGTAAACATAATAAGAGCAAGCAGTTCACCGGAATTAGATTCCGCCCAATCTGTCATAACCCAATTTGCACCAGTGGATCTGATGATTACACTAACAACACCCATTAAAGCTCCGCCGGCTATAAAACCTGATGCAATCAAAGTTCCTCTTTCCCTTCGTGCATTATTCAGTGCATCATCTTTACTTCTAGTTGAGACGAAGTGAGATATTAATCCGCCGACAAGCAGAGGTGTGTTAATTTCCTGAGGCAGATACATTCCAAGTGCGAATGCAAGAACCGGAACTTTGATCAATGCAAGAATTAAAGAAATAAATGCACCGCCAAGATAAAGCATCCATGGTGCCGGTTCATTAGACATCAACGGTTGAATTATTGCAGCCATTGCATTTGCTTGAGGTGCGGGCAATCCGCCTCCGGCAAATCCATATATATCATCGAGTAATGCAATTATCCAGACTACTGTAGCTGCCGATACTAATGCGCCTACAAATTTCCACCGCTCCTGCTTATGAGGCGATGAACCCAGCCAGTAGCCTATTTTCAGATCAGTCACAAACGATCCTGCAACCGATAAAGCCGTACATACAACCCCGCCTATTATTAATGCAGAAACCATTCCCGTAGGTCCGGATAATCCTACCGAAACTAAAATTATTGACGACAACACTAAAGTCATCAATGTCATTCCGGAAACCGGATTATTTCCGGTAATTGCAATTGCATTTGCTGCTACTGTCGTAAATAAAAATGACATTATCATTACAATTAACAATCCTACAAGTGCGTGAACAATATTTGTAACAACTCCGAATAGAAAAAAGATAAATAGAATTACTGCTGTAACAATAATCCCACCCACAATAATTTTCATCGGTAAATCTCTTTGTGTACGGAGTGCCGATGCTTCAACAGTTTTTCCGCCAAAAATTTCTTTGAATGCCAGCGATATAGCAGAACGGATTACACCAGATGACCTTACAATTCCAATAAAACCAGCCATTGCTATTGCGCCTATTCCGATATGCCTTACATAATTTCTGAATATTTGTTCTGCAGACATTTCTTTTACTAGTAATGTTACTCCTGAACCGAGTGTGACGGTCAATTGATCACCGAAGTATGATATCAGAGGAACAAAAACAAAATATGATAAAAATGACCCGGCAACAATTATGGTAGAATATTTCAATCCGATTACATAACCAAGTCCAACAACAGCGGCACTTGTATTGAGTCTGAAAACCATTTTGTATTTATCGGCAATCATTTCGCCAATACCCACAACACGGGATGTAAATATCTCTGCCCAGGTTCCGAATGTTGCAACTAGAAAATCGTAAATACCTCCTATTAATCCGCTGATAGCAAGTATAAGAGCCTGATTACCTCCTTTTTCACCTGCAACTAAAATTTCAGTTGTTGCAGTTCCTTCCGGAAAGGGAAGTTTTCCATGCATTTCCGAAACGAAGTATTTACGGAAAGGAATTAAAAATAGAATACCTAGAAATCCGCCTAGTAACGATGCAAAGAACATCTGGAAAAAAGTAGCTTGAAGACCAAGGATGTAAATTCCGGGTAATGTAAAAATTGCACCGGCTACAACTGCGCCGGAAGATGAGCCGATTGACTGAATAATTACATTCTGACCCATTCCGTTTTTTTTACCAAGAATTGTCGTAATTCCTACAGCAAGAATTGCTATTGGAATAGCAGCTTCAAATACCTGCCCTACTTTAAGACCTAGATAAGCGGCAGCAGCAGAAAAAACAACCGCCATTATTAAACCGGTTATAACTGAATAAGGAGTTACTTCAGGAAATTCACTATGAGGTGAAAGAACAGGAATATATTCTTCACCGGGTTTTAATTCCGAATACGCATTATGCGGTAATCCGGTTGTTGTCGGTTTTTCGTGTGAACTCATTTTTACTCCTGATTAATAGGATTAGAATTCTACAATTAATTAATGACTTTCTATTTTGCTATAATCTAATTCGCTCCCAAGAACACTATGTGGAATTAAAAATACAATCAGCATAACAACTGCTGCTAATAAGACCCAGATTTTGGGATTTGTTGATTTTTTTACTTTGTACCATGCAAAAAACCAGACAATTCCTGCAATCAAAGTTTTATTGTCTGTTAAATCGTAACCGAATGGAAATCCTGTCCATAATGCTCCAAATGCATATTGCTGAACAAGCGGACCTAAAATGAAGCCTCCAATTACAAGTATACCAACTGTCCATGCAGTCAACTTTTTGAAATTTGGTTCTTTGTTAAAATATTCCAGACCGGTTCTTGTTGAAAGAAGCATAGCTGCGAACATGAATATTACATGCGGGATTAATAACCAGATTGGAACATCATCCTTAAACCTGATAACTACAGCCCTGTCTTTAGGAGCATCAATTACTTTATCATCCTTGTAAAGCTCAACATAATATTCCAATTTACCGGCAGAAGGTTGTTTTGGAAGAAATGCGGTTAAAGTATCGTTACCGGTCATTTCCACACGGTTATATTCTTTATCGAATTTGTATTTCCGCCAGAATAACACTCCTTTAACAGAATTATCATTTACTGCTAATGATACTTTACAATCCTC
>CAZEBL010000025.1:0-4236 GCA_964510325.1 uncultured Melioribacter sp.
TTTTCTTATATCCTCTACCACTTTCGCTTAATACTGTCTCCTTTATGTCTATCAGATTTATGCTGCTATCATTCTTAACTATTAGTAAATAAATTAAAGGATCATAAGATGTTAAAATAAATTGGTTGCCATTCCGCTCACAATTAATAAATACTTTTTTATATAAAGATAAATCATCACTTACTAACACAAGTTCATACATAATAGGGATTGAAATTAATGTACTCGTTTTACCAAATTTATGCTGGGTATAATATTCATATTTATATGGAAGAATTGTAGAATTATCAGAGCACAAAATTATTGTCTTACCAACTCTTTTTTCTTGATATTCAATTAGATTAGCAAAATTTTCTTCTTTGAAATTGTTACTTGCAATAATATTATCGGCTCGCAAATAAAACGAAATCGCGCTAAACAAAAGGATAATTAAAAGAAAAGAATAAATCAGTCTTCGATTTAGAATATACTTTGTTACGAACAAGAAAGAGATGCACAACCACACCATAATTATCCCATTTAATCTTTGACTTCCAATAGCAATGAGACGGGGGAAAAATATTAGAGCAATCAAAGCAATGGTTAATAATATTTTCTTATTATTTATTCTATATCTCTTTTTGATGAATAAAATAGAAAGTATAATAATAGCAAAAGCAAAGACCAGAAGAATTACTGCGAATTTTTTGTTTATTATAAGAATACTATGAATATAATTGGAGTAGTAAGGAATAAGAGTATGAACTAAGATGGAGAAAATTGTAAATGGCTTTTTCGATAGATTTTGAAAAATGCTAACCTGGTTTTCGTAATAGTATATATTAAGTATCGCAGAAAGAAATATAATTACAAAAGAAAATACGAAGAAGTATATAAGTTCTTTTTTACGGGAATAATAAGTTTTGTTAGCATCATTTTCGAGTAATATAAATACCAGTAACACTAAAGGTAAATGAAGTCCTGTTTGTTTTGACAACACCGATAGCAGGAAATAAAAAAATGACAGAATAATATATCTTCTTTTAAATGCATCTATGTATTTAATAAAAAAAAGTAATGACAATGAATAAAAGAATATCATTAATTGTTCTGTTCTATTAAAAATAAATGATACCCATAATAAAGAATCCAAATGAATTGATAAGATTAGACATAATAGCAAAATTATTTTTTCATCTATTATCAAATTATATTTTTTGTTTATCCTTATTAAAATAGAATAGACAACAAGAATAAAGAGTAGATGTAGTACCAGACTAACAAGTTTGATGGCAATATAGTTATTGTAAAAAAGAGTGTAGTCAATCCAAAAACTGAAATAACTTAAGGGTCGTAGAAAAAGGAAATATTGAGCATTTGGATCAGTTATAATAGGTAAACTTGGATTTGAATTAATGTAAGCGAATATTACAAAATCATCATCGTAAAATTTTAACGAGGAGAAAATTACAGGTAAGTAAAAAGTTAAGTTAATAAAAACTAGTAAGGCTAAATAAGTTTTTTTCATTTTTTCCAATTATGGGCTAATTAACGCTTTACTAACCACACCTCCGGATTCTGGTAATTTCTTTCATTCCATATTTCGAAATGGAGGATATTACCTTCAAGACTTTCGTTAACAATTCCAAGGACCTTTCCGGCAGAAACTTTTTCCCCTTCTTTAACAGAAATATTAGCAATATGCCCGTATACTGTTCTAAATTCATCTCTATGAGTAATAATTATTATGCTTCCATAGCCGGGGATCCAATCAATTGCAGAGACAATTCCTTCAGCAACCGAGTAAATATTCTGATCCCCTTTAACTGCAATATCAACCCCGTAATTTAAAGTTACTGTCTTCAACCTCTCATTTTTATTCTCACCGAACTTACGAACAATACTTCCCTGATTAACAGGCCAGGTTAAAATTCCCTTTAGTTCAGAGAAATTCTGGAAGTTACTATAATTGTAAGCTGGTACTGCAATCTTCTCACCGGGCTTTTTCTCAAGGAGTTTTGCTTTTCGAGCACGTTCTTCTTCAATCAATCTTGCAATTATATTTTTAATAAGTATTTCAGCTTGTCTTTTAGATTCAATTTCTGCAGCAATCATTTTCTGGTCTTTGCGCAATGAAGAAATTAATTCTTTTCTCTCATTCTCTTTATCGTTAAGGATTAACTGTTCATTCTTTTTTTGCGATAAGAGTATTTCTTTATCTCTTCGCTCCTTCTCAAGCTGCTGCATTAAAAGTGTAAGTTCCTCTTTACTTTTATTTAATTGACTTAGTGTTTGTTTGTTTTGGTTGGATATGTAACGCAAATAACGATAGCGTTTAATGGTTTTATTAAACGAATCCGTATTAAGTAAAAATCTGAATATTGATAACCCCCTGTTTTTATAAACCCAGACTATATAGTTGCTGTATTTTTCTTTAAGTTGTTTAATTCTGTTTTCAACCGTAGAAATTAGTTTTTCAGTTTCATCAATTTCTCTTGATTTAACTTTTTCCTCTTCAATAATATTAAATATCAGTTTATTCAGGAGTAATTTCTGTTTGTTAATATTTTCCAATGTCTGGATCGATTCTCTTTCCTTTCTAGATTTGCTCTTAAGTTCACTTTCAAGTCGGGATATTTCATTCTTAATATTGTTGAGCTCAACATTTTTTTGCTTAATACTATCGGCGGTTTGAAGAAAAACCGATATCGGGAAAAGTGCAAAGAGAAGTATAATATTTCTCGATAGCTTTACCATTCAATTATCTTAACATCGGAAGGAACATCTAACTTAAGTCCAATAGAGTTTTTATTTACAACAATCTTACGGTACTCAACTTTAAGATTTTGTTTGTTAGCAACGTCATTTATGTTAATTTCATTCGGTATCGGAACATCTTCATAATTTCCGAAGCGGGAATATTTTCCTTCCATAATAATTTTACCATCGGTTTTTTTGATAATATGTTCGCTAATAGCAAGATCATCATTTCTGATGCTAAAAATTCTTTCTAATCCATTTGCAGAATCGAGATAAGAGAGTAGATAATTATTGCCACTTGTCGAAATGCTATCGGGTTCAACCCTAAGTTTTTCTGTAAGATTTACACTACCGGCTAAAGCATCAATTAATTCATCGAATGAGAAATCAACTTTTAAAACACGTTGAATAACTCCATCACGCATCTGTCCACGATAAAGGTTATTGTTAATTACATCATAAAACTGGAAATTTTGCCGTGTAATTAATGAATGCGCAAGGTCTATACCGAACGGTCCATAGAAAGAAATTTTAAGCGAGTCAGGTTTTTTTAATGTTACCTGGAATGTACTTTTTGCATTTAATTGTGATGATGAAATGCTAATAACTCCGGAACCTTCGAACGTTTTAATTTTCCTTCTGTTTGCTTCAAGTTTTTTTATTAACCTGTCTGCAGATAAAACTCTATCGGCTGGAATAGTCTTAGTTGGCGCACAACTGTTCATAATAATAATTACAAATAAAAGGGAGAGAATTAAGAATATATTTTTTTTCACAGTTCACCTTTTTCAATTTTCTGTTTGATTTTTGGGTTGTCCGGTTCTAATTGTAAAGCTTTTTCCCATAGTTCAACAGCTTTAGATTTATTACCCATTTTAAATAGAACGTCACCAAGATGATCCAGGAGTGTTCCGTTTTTTTCATCATATTTTATAGCTTTTTCCAGATAAGTTTTAGCTTTTTCCAGTTCATTCAACCGGAAATAAATCCATCCGATTGTATCGAGGTATGAGGAATTATCGGGTTCTTTTTCAACAGCTTTTTTACTCCAGAGCAAGGCATCATCAAGTCTTACTCCCCGTTCTGCAAGTGAATAAGCAAAATTATTAAGTATCAATGCATTTTCAGGATCAATTTGCATTGCTAAAGTATAAAGAGAATCCGATTTATTAAACTCTTCTTTGGAATCGTAAATAAGTGCCGTCATTCCAAGAACCTGGATATCAGATGAATTAAGTAATAGAGCTTTATTAAGATATTTAAGCGCATCGTCGTATTCCTTAAGTTGATTCAATGTGTAGCCAAGAGCAGTTAAAACAGTAAGATCTGATGAATTGATATTTACGGCTTTAGTAAGGAATAGTTTGGCTTCATTGTGTTTGTTCTCCTGTGATAATGATAGTCCGTAAATTAGATTGATTGCAAAATCATTTGGGAAGAGTTCAACAGCATTTTTAAGCAGATCAATAACCTGTGAATACCGTCCACCATCGAATA
>CAZEBL010000025.1:4246-19449 GCA_964510325.1 uncultured Melioribacter sp.
GGATCTGGGCAAGTTCTGGACCACTTTAGGCGTCATCGAATAGAAATCCGCCTAACCTGATCCATAGTTGTGAATTCCATTCAGCCAGATTTGCAGCTTGCTTGAAATATTGAATTGCAAGAGAATCATTCTTCAATCTGAGCCCAATTTCACCAAGGTATGCTTTAACCTGCCAATCGGTTGTATCTTTATCTAATTGAGAGAAAATTTTACCGGCATATTTTAGATTTATCGAATCTTTTTCCACTCCATTCAGAAAGATTGAACCAATACTGATCTTATTCTCAAAACTTATCTCATCGCTTTCAATTAATTTTTTATACTGTTCAAATGCATTCCCCCATTCACTTTTCTGAATATATAAACTCCCTTTCATTTCATATAGATTAAGATCCTCCGGGAAACTAACAAGAGCTTCATCAATAAGACTTTTAGCTTTATCGTACTTTTTAGATTTCATGTAAGATTCAATCAACACTTTTTGTAACCGGATATCTGAAGGGTTTAATTTTAGGAGTTCTTCAAAAGTATCTATTGTTGCATCCACATTGCCAAGCCGGTCATTTAATTCTATTATCCTTACCAATATATTCCATTCAGGACCGATAGCATCAATCAGTTTTTTATAAATTGTTAACGAATAATTAGGACGTTTTTTTTCGTTCAGCTGGGCGAGCTGGAAATAAGCAGCATAATTATTGGAATCGCTTGCAATTATTTTTTCATAAACTGCCATTGAAGAATCATCTAATCTTGAAGCTGAATAGATATTAGCAAGTAAGAACAAATAATCAGTATTTAAGGAATCGAGTCTAACAGCTTTTCTGGAATAGTTTAATGCAGAGGAAAGTTTATTTATTATAAAATAATTCTTTGCGATTGTGAAATAGATTCCCGGATGAGGATCATACTTTAATGCTTCCAAGTATTGATTAATTGCCTCGGGAATTTGTCCTTTTAATTCCAGAATTGATCCATTTATAAATCTTTCCTGGGCAGCTTTTTGTGAGGTGCGCTTATTCGAAATATAAATTTTACTGGAAGATTCGCTATCAGAAACCTGAACCCGTGAACATGCAGTAAACAATAGCAATAGGGTGAAAATTATCAGCTTGTTCTTCATAATATCCTTTAATTTGAACGAAAAAATAGTCTTAAACGTTCTGATTAACAAGCCAAAAGGTTGAAAGCAAAACAAACTTTATCTAATTTTGAAAAAATTCAAAATGTCATGCTTATATTCGATTTAGCTATCTCTTATACCTGGGAATACGACTCAGAGTTCATTAATCTGATTGAAAAGAAATTCCAGAAGAACGGATACAAAACCTTTATTATTTACAAGCAAAATGTTGGTGAAGTAGCTAATCTTTTGCGTGACAAAAAAATTTATTTTAAAGTTTACCTTGATCGCGCTTCTGATGAAGACCCTGATTTTGAAATTATTACAAAACTGCTTACAAGAAAAAGATCATATATTATTAATCCCCACCAAAAGACTAGAAAAATAACGGATAAAGCATATTTCCATAAAAAATTATTTAGAAAAAAATTTAATCTACCAAGAACATTTATCCTTGAACGTTATGATAAGTGTAATTCGTTGCTAATTACACAAGAGGATTTGAATGAAATAAAAATCCCGTTTGTTATTAAACCTTCTATCTTTTCCGGTGGCGGACAAGGAGTTGTTAAAGACGGAACATCAATTGAACAGATACAAAATGAACGGGTTAAAAGTCACAATGAAAAATATTTGATACAGGAGAAAATTAATCCCACAAAAATTGATAACAAACGGGCATGGTTCAGAGTATTTTGGGCATTTGGTAAAGTAATTCCAACCTGGTGGGATGACCATACACACATATATCACCCCGTAACAAAAGAACAAATTAATAAATACAAGTTGCATCAGTTAAACAAAATTACTGCAAGGTTGGCAAGAATTGCAGCTATAGACTACTTCTCAACTGAAATTGCACTAACCAAAGATTATAAATTTGTTTTAATAGATTACATAAATGATCAGTGCGATATGCGTTTACAATCTCTTCATGTGGATGGCGTACCAGATATAGTTGTTAATCAATTTATTGACCAGATGAAAAAGAAAGTTGCATCACTTTAAAAATTCATATCCTCTTCGATTGTTTCAAGTAAATTCAAATAACTTTTATATCGTTCTTTACTTATCAGATTTTCATTAACCGCTTTTATTACCGCACAACCCGGCTCGTGATGGTGAGTACATGTGTTGAATTTACAATCATTAAGTATTGGAACAAATTCTAGGAAAAAATGTCCCAGGTCTGGCTTCTTAATTCCATAAGGATCTATTTCCCTTATTCCCGGAGTATCAATTATATAAGTATTCTCGTTTACTTTTTTTAGTAATGAAGTGACCGTTGTATGCCGACCTTTTGAAGTTGAGGTACTGATTTCACCGGTCTTTAAATTCAAATTGGGATAAAGAAGATTCAATAAAGATGATTTACCAACGCCCGATTGTCCCCAGAATAAATTAACCGATCCATCTAAGAATTTTTTTAATTCATCAATCCCAGTCTTCTTTTTAACACTTGTTTCAAAAACTTTATAACCGATATTTGAGTAAAGGTTGAACCATTTTTCAAATTCAATTTCACTTCTTAAATCTGACTTATTAATTACAACTATTACCGGTATATGCGAACTTTCGCCGGCAACAATCAAACGATCCAGGTAGCGGTTATTGAATTCAGGTAATTGCCAGCTCATTACTATAATAAGGTTATCAATATTTGTTGCAATAACCTGTTCCAATCTTTCGCCTCTTGTACCGGCTCCTTTGAGCTTTGGAACCTTTCTGGATAAGTGGTTTTTCCTTTCCAGGATTTTATTAATAACTCCGCTGCCATCATTATTAAACTCATACTCAACAATATCACCCACAGCAGCAATATCAATCTTATAAAGTTTATCTGCTTTCAAACCGAATTCTTTTTTGAATTTGCCACGGAGTGAACAGCGGATTTCATTACCAGCTTCATCAATTAAATAGTAATCTTTACTTTCTATTTTAAAAATTCGAGCGACTATAAATTCCTCCATAAAAAAAGCGCCTTAAAAGATAAGGCGCTTTTCGGGGGTTGTCAATCAAGGAGTAGAGGTGTAATAAATTATTTTTCAAAATCGAATAAACTAGCAATTTCGGTATTTCTTAATGCTGAAAGTGATCTAATATTCTGGTTCCCTCCAAAGATATAAAGATTACCATTTAGAGCAATTGATCCGGCATGTCTTCTCTTTGTCATATTCGAATTGTAAATTGTCAACTTTTTTGTTTCGGTGTTAAACATAGCAAGATAGTCCAGATCTTCATAAGAACCAACAAGCCAAATGTTTTTTCCATCTGTAGAAGTTGAATGAGCTGAAATCCTGAATGGTAAATCTTCGAGTCTGGTCAACTTGCCTTCTTTAATGTTATAAGCATCAACTCTTTTCATTCTCTGCACACCATCAAATCCACCAAAAACATATAGAAAACCATCAACTATCTTTCCGCTTGTTTGCCTGGAACCGGGTAAATCAGGTAATTGTTTCCATTCTCCTTTTGCCGGATCAAATTCGTAAAATGCGTTAGTAACACCATATTGGTTTTGACCTCCAAAGAAATAGATTTTATTATCCCAGACTGCAGAACCGGCGTTCCAAACCGGGAATGGATTGTCCGGTCCGGAAGTAATTGTATTTGTATTTAGGTCGATTACTTCTACATACTTAGTAAGTATTTTAGAATACTTTGTAAGGTATTCTCCATTGAAAATATAAATTTTATTTTCTGATGGAATATATTCGGCATTAGAGTACCTTCTTGGCATTATTCCTTCAATAATTAATTCCCATTTATCAGATTGAGGATCATACCTTTCAACATTTCTAAGAATGTCAGGAGGACCACCGGTTCCACCACCAACAGCGTATATATAATTACCATCTGTACAATACCCCATTCCAAATCGATCATAAACCATTTTTGAAAGCTGCTTAAACTCAATTTTGGGTTGTGCAAATAATAAATTGGACAGAATGAAAATAAATGATGCGAGAACCAACACTATTTTTTTCATATACCCCCCTGAATATTTTGCAATTTCTTTCCCATTTCAATTTTGTGGAAAATATATCCCATTAAAAATGTTTCTTTTCCTGGTACGTTGAAATAATAATTTTTAACATTACCATTGGTGTCAAATTCTATTAATAATGAATTACCTTCTTTTTTTACATTTCTATCTTTTTCAAAAATTATCTGTTCATATGTATAGTAAAATACTTCATCTCCGTTTGCAATACCTTTTCTATATGGTTGACCAAAGTAATTTATGATATCTTGTTGAGTAGTAATTCCGATCTTAATTTTAGAAATGTTTGTAAGATCAAATTCTTTTCCAATTTTATATACTGTAGAACATCCAAAAATTAGGAAAGCAAATAAGGGGATAGAAAATTTCGGAAGTATTTTAAACATACAGACCTCCGTTTTATTACAAATGCTCTAATTAAATGAAATTTACCAGCACAATTTTTAGAACAAATATTTGATTCCAAAAATCAAATTATCTTTTGTTATGCTCTGGAAAGTTCTTGAAAGATTAGAACCATAATTATCACCAATATCATTCCACCAGCCGTGAGCATATCCAACATCAAATGCGAATCTCTCCCCGGCTTTAAAACCAATTCCAGCAGTAATAAATTTCTTATCAAAATCTGAATTATCATCTTTAAAGGGGGATGGCATTAAAATAAAACCTCCACGCACAGTAATCCCTGTAAACGGAAGCATGTATTCAATACCGGCATTAAGATTCAGCACCTTCTTGAAGAGATCTTTAATATCCTTATTTTTATTTTCACGGGTTCTTGTATCAAATCCTTCAGAAAACTCCATCTGGGTATAATCAATAAAATTTGCATCGAAGGCAACGGTCATTCCACTAATTGAATACGAAGCACCCATACCCAATTCTATCGGAGTTTTAACTGTGTACTCAACACGGTTTTCAATTGGAGGATCCAGAAAATATCTCTTACCTGTTCCGAATACTGCATCGGCATCAACTGTATAAATTTCGTTTACTTCAAGTGATTTTGGAAATTTTATTGTAGCCCCAAAGTTAACATTTTCATCAACCTTAGCAAGAATTCCCAGTGTTCCATTCCAGCCGGAAACGTCCCATCGGATTATGTCATTAAAATAAAACGATTGAAAGTCGGCTGTAAATGGATCGTTGTTATCCAGTAATAACTGCAAGGGGTAATTGTTATTAAGATCTTCTTCCCAATATTCTCTATTACGTTTAAAGTCACCATTGATAATATTAATTGTTATGCCGACAAAAAGATTTTCCTGGAATTCAATTGCACCGGAAAACTGCCAGCTGTTTAAATTGCCTTCTTGTACAATATTTCCGCTCTGATTCAGCTTGCCATTTATTTTTGTTTCGTCGTAAAGGTATTTATTATTGCTGTCATAAAGTGGATAACTTAAACCGAGTTCATAAGCAACATCATCATTATCATTTGTTAAACTTTGTATAAGAGAATTATTACTACTATTGAACCCACTGAACTTAAGCGCTCTGTTGAAATCTTTGAATTTATTATATCCGAATGCCAGAACCATACTTCCACGTGTAGTAGGCAATGGGAATGCGAAGCCAAATTGATTGAAATTAGATGAAGTACTTGAATAATTAGTACTCCTGTTGAAGAATTGAGCATCATTTTTAAATGAATTATAATTCAATCCGCCGGAGAATTCCATTTTTTTAACTAATGCAAATCCGGCTGGATTAAAAAGTGAAGCACTAAAATCATTGCTTAATGATAAAAATGCATTACCCATACCAAGTGCCCGTGCACTGGTTATTATTTCTGGGTCAGATAATCTTAGTGCATCATTAAAATTCTGTGCACGAATGGTATTAAAACCAATAAGAATAATTGTTATTAACAATATTGATTTTGTTTTCATATTTCCCCCAGTATTTGCACTGAAGTTTTTCATTTTATTAATTAAAATTTATCTGCCTCTATCAGATCCACTGGATCTCGAACTGCTGCTAGAACTACTACTAGAACTACTCGAAGATCTGGAAGAACTTTCCGAACTAGATCTTGATGGCGGACTATAAGACGAATTACTACTTGGTGGATTATAAGAAGGTCTATCATAACTCGATCTTCCGCTATTACTTGGATTTCTGCCGTAATCTTTTTCTCTTGTTGGAGTTGAAGTAGCTCTCTCATTCCTAGATTCCGGATGTTGTCTTCTCGTTGATCCTTCTCTTACAGCCGGTGAAGAATTATTACGTGATGCCGGTGCTTCTTTAGAGATTCTTGGATTTGAAGGAATCCTCTCACGGCTTCTTGAGACTGATGATCTGTTAAGATCAACTTCCTCACGTCTCGTAGATCCATCTCTTGTAGTGTAACTGCTGGAGCGGGGATTGCTTCGATCCCTTATGGAAGAGCTTCTGTCATTACCTCTTTCACCAGTATTCCGCAAACCGGTTGGAGTATTTCTGTAATTGTAGGAATATGGATAGTTATAATATCCTGTTCCGTAGTTCCAGTAATATGGATTTCTCCAGTACCATGAATAATAATTCCATCCGAAACTATTAAACCAATAATAACTAGGATAATACCAATAATAACCCGGATAATAATACGAGTACCATGGATTGTAATATCCATAGGTATAACGCCACCAATCATAGCCGAAAGGATCATAATAATAATCTAATCCAAAATAAAAACGGTTGGATGGATGGTAACCAAAATAAAATCTTCTATAATTTCTATAATCTCTGTAGTCATCATAATAATACTGGTCATCAAGATATGTAAGGGAGTCTTCATCAACAGCAAGTGAGTCATCATAATTTCTATATGCATAACGATCTTCCTGATAATCCCGGCTATCGGGACTTCTGAGAGCTAATTGGGTATAACACCCACCCAGTGTTAGCAATGGAATTAATGCTGCTATTAATTTTATAGTTTTCATACAACCACCCAAAGATTTATTTTAATTTTTGACAAAAATTATGCCTTATTAAGTTTAAAAAATATGCAAAAAGAGAGGGGCAAAAAATCGGTTGTACTATATAATAGACAGAACTGTTTTCTTTTTATGACATGGTTAAAAAATAGCTTTTATATACTCAACAAAGAGCCCGCGATCTGCATTGCTGCTTGTAAACTTCTTATTATCAAGCAAATCTCTTAGGTTCAGTCCAAGTGTTAAACCTTCGCCAAGCGACCACCTTAAACCCAGATTCAGATAACCACTTCCGTCTCCAAAAGATTTACCATTATTATCGTTAATTGCAAAATCATATTCACCAACAATAGAAACCTTGCTACCTAATGTCTTTTCAAATCCTACACCAAGATTCAGGTCTTTATCGCTATCATCTCTTTCAAAAGAATAATTGATTAAGCCATGTATGCTGAAGTATCCATAAAAGTCGAAGTTTTTCGACACTGCTGCAAATAGCCCAGGTGATTTTATTTGAAAGCGATTAAGTGTTTTATCAAACTCTCCTTTGCCCTGAGAATCAAAACCCACTAAAATTGCTGGAAGGGCTTCAGTTTCATTTATTATTCTGCCACGGACATTAATACCCGGTAATTTATAACCGGTTATTTTACCACGTCCAATTATATTATTACCTCCATAAGAGATACCAAAACTAAAATTTTCGAAAACCCCTACTTCCAGTTTAGTTACCAAGACACCAGCCGGCATTATATCAACCGAAATACCGACATTACCTTTTTCAATTATGCCAGCAGTAGGTAGATCTATCAGATTACGATATTCATATTTTGCCTCTGTGCCGCTTGTCCCTTGGGCAAAAGAATAACCGGATATAATTAATAGAATAAATACCTTATGTAATCTTTTCATTTTAATTCCGTTATAGGAGTTTAATAGTTCTTATTTGAATTTATAAGTAGTTGAGTCTTTACCGTCTTTCAATTCTATTCCTATTTTATTTAATTCATCCCTTATACTATCAGCAAGAAGAAAATTTTTCTCTTTCTTCAATTTAGTTCTCAATTCGATTATTAAGTTAATCAATTTTTCATCGAGCTGGGCAGATTTTTTATGGAGTTCTTCAAAATGGATAATACCAAAAACATTTTCTGCAGTATCTTTTAAGAACTTTTTTACATCAATGAAGAATGATACATGTGGATTCTCTATTTCCGATATGATCTTATTTACACTCCTTACAAAGTCAAAAATAACAGCACAAGCTTGTGGCGTATTTAAGTCATCATCCATTACTTTTTCAAATTCATCATAATAATATTTTATGTTGAATTCGGGGATAAGACCAATGTTATTATCCTTATTAATTTCCGATTCAATTTTTTCTGCAAGATTTTTAATTTTTTCAACACCCTTTTCAGCAGCAGATAATAAATCGAAACTAAAATTTAATGGCCCACCGTAATAAGTTTGTAAAAAGAAAAGTCTGATTGCCTCAGCAGAATATTTTTTAAGGATTTCCCTTGCTGTTAGAAAATTTCCAAGAGATTTGGACATTTTTTCTTCATTAATATTCAGAAATCCAAAGTGAATCCAATATTTAACAAACTTATGACCATGAGCAGCTTCACTTTGTGCAATTTCATTTTCGTGATGCGGAAAAATTAGATCGTTACCACCGGCATGTATATCAATTGTTTCTCCGAGGTGTTTAGAACTCATAGCAGAACATTCGATATGCCAACCAGGTCTTCCTTTACCCCATGGGCTATCCCAGCTCGGTTCACCTTCCTTAGCTTTTTTCCAGAGAGCAAAATCGAGTGGATTTTTTTTATTCTCATTTACTTCAACTCTTGCACCTGCTGTCAATTCATCCAAATTTTTTCCACTTAATTTACCGTATTCAGGAAATTTTGAGACATCATAAAAAACATTTCCATCAACATTATATGCAACTCCTCTTTCTTCAAGTTCTTTAATCATCTCTATCATTTCTGAAACATGTTGAGTAGCTTTAGGAAAAACTGTTGCCGGTTTTATCTTGAGTAAATTTATATCTTCAAAAAATGCATTAGCATAAAAATCAGATACTACATTAGAAGGTTTTTTCTCATCGAATGATTTTTTAATTATCCTGTCATCCACGTCAGTCAGATTCATCACAAATTTTACGTTATAGCCTTTATATTCTAAATAACGTCTTAAAACATCAGCCATAATAAATGAACGGGCATTTCCGATATGAAAATAATCATAAACTGTAGGGCCACATGTATAAAAAGAAACATTTGGAGGATCTTGTGGAATGAATTCTTCTTTAGTTTTAGAAAAGGTATTATAAAAACGCATTTTTATTCCAAAATTTGGGAAAAAATATACAAATAGGTTCGGCTTTATCCAAATTAAACATGGAATGATTATTGACGATAATAAATAAAGACAAAAAGATTTTTTTACAGTAAATCTTAAATTTAGACTTTGACATCTTTATTAATATTTCTATATTAGACATGTAAATCGGTATTAAATCTGAAAATCTTTTTATGAAGATAAAAAACAAAATACTCTCTCTAATTAATATGGAGGAAATTATATGCATCGTAAACTTACAATCTTTCTAATTCTGTCATTTTTCTGTATGGAGCTTTTAGCTCAAACTACACCGGTTTCGTTTAAAATAGAACCTTTTGGAGTATCGCCAAGATATGTAGCAAAATCTACAACCGACATTTATACAACTCCATATACAGGATTAAAAAATGCCGGGGTAAATACTAAAATGTACTTTAAAGCTACAATGACCGGACAGGATTTAGCAGCAACAGTTACATGGACAATTACAAGAAGACCACTCGGTTCTACTGCAACTGTTAGTACGACAGTGGATAAAATTGATAATAATAATCTGGTGATAACATATACACCAGATAAGATTGGTGCATATGAATTAACAGCAACTTCCGGATCATACACTGCAACAATCGGATTTAATGCTGCCAAGTATTTGGGCTACACAAATACATTTGTAGAAGGAGTAAATAAAAACGTTAACTGCCAAACCTGTCACAGCAGTTTTGTTACCGAATGGACTGGAACCGGCCATGCTAAAACATTGCAGAAAGGATTTGATGGAGAATTAAGTAGCCATTTTCAAGGTTTCTGTGTTGAGTGCCATTCAACCGGTTACAACTCAGCAGCTGCTAATGATGGCTTTGATGATTTTACATTTACATTCCCAACAGTATTAACCGCTGGTACGTACAATCAAATGGTAGCGCAATTTCCTGATGCCATGAAAAGAGCCAATGTTCAATGCGAAGCTTGCCATGGACCTGGTAGTTCACATTTAGGTGCTACAACTGACTTTAGAATGGTTGCAACTTATGATTCTGAAGTGTGTGCCACCTGTCATGATTCTGGTACACACCATTTATTGGGAGCTCAATTCAATGCATCTGTTCATTCAGGTGTTACTTCATATCCTACTGGTCCAGGAAGAGAAAGCTGTGTTAGATGTCACACAGGTGCGGGCTTTAAACAATATGTTGAAGGTGTCCCTACTTCTGATCCTTATTTTGATGTTTCATATTCACCAGTAAGTTGTTCAGGATGCCATGACCCCCATAATGCTACTAATATTCATCAATTAAGAAAAGTTTCTGCATCATTATTAGCGCCAAATAATACTACAATTACAATTAATCAGCAAAATGCTGGTACTGGCGCTCTCTGTTATAATTGCCATCAATCAAGATCGGAAGCTAATGCTGCAGCCGCCGGCACAATTAATGAACGATTTGGACCTCACTATGGTGCCCAGGGAGATATTTTATATGGAAATAATATGTTCGAATTAGGCGGAATTAAACTTGCTTCTTCAAATCACTTTGGAGCTACACAAGCGGGAGGTTCTTGTGTAACTTGCCATATGTATGGACTTGCAACGGCAATTGATGCTACAGGAAATGTTGTTCCTTTAGGCGGTCACTCTTTCTCAGTTAGAACTGCTGATGGGAAATCGAATATGGAAGCATGTATGCCTTGCCATGGCGGAACACTTGGACTTTCTTTTGCTGATGTTACTTTCATGTTCAATGGAAATATGGATCATGATAATGATGGTGTTGTAAAAGGTTTACAAGACGAAGTTAAAGGAATGATTGATAAAATATATAAGGAAATTGCTCAACAAACTGGTACAACTACCATTCCTCCCGTTCCAGTTAATTCCTGGTCTCCAGCCATAAGAAAAGCATACTGGAATGCAAGAACAGCATATTATGACCACAGCAATGGAATTCATAATCCAAAATATATTGTTTCTGCATTACGCGGTGCTATGGCTTCCTTAGGAATTCCAACATCAGTTGAACAGGATGAAGTAATTCCAACAGAATATACATTATACCAGAATTATCCAAATCCATTTAACCCAACTACAAATATTAAATTCTCTTTACCAAAAGCTTCTAATGTAAAGGTTACTATTTACGATGCAATTGGCAAAGAAGTAAGAACACTAGTTAATAATTACTTAAATGCCGGAACACATACATTTGCATTTAATGCAAGTACATTAGCATCTGGAGTTTATTTATACAGAATTGAAGCTGATAATTTTGTAAAAGTTAACAAGATGTTATTACTAAAGTAATTTCAAATCTTCATGGTAATATTAAAGACCCCCGAATCCGGGGGTCTTTTTTTATCCTCCAATTAAAATGATATTTTTGTAGAACTGAATTAAAAAATAATTATGAGAATAGAAAAAGATTCATTAGGTAAGTTAGATTTACCAGATAATTCTTACTACGGTATTAATAGTAAGAGAAGTGAAATTAACTTTCCGAACTCCGGTGAGAAAGTTAACCTCTATTTAATCAAAGCTTATCTTCAGGTAAAATTAGCGGCCGCTGAAACAAATTATAAGTGTGGCTTACTATTCAAAGAAAAATATGATGCCATTGATGAAGCTATACGTAAGTTGATAAAAGAAACAGAAGCTGATATAGAAGAAGGAACCAACAAGATTTATGAGAAAGTTATTACCGATCCTTATCAAGGTGGGGCCGGTACATCTCTTAACATGAATGTAAACGAAATTATTGCCAATACTGCTCTCGAAATATTAGTTAAAGAAAAAGGTGATTACGCTTCTATAAATCCACTAGATGACGTAAACATGAGTCAATCAACAAACGATACATTCCCTACTGCTTTAAAAATTGCATCGATCTACTTACTACGGCAACTATCAGATTCACTTTCGGTTTTACAAAATTCACTTCAGAAAAAAGAAGGAGAATTTAAAAGTGTCTTGAAATTGGGTAGGACACAATTACAAGATGCAGTTCCAATAACTCTTGGACAGGAATTTGGAGCATATGCCCAGGCGGTTGCGAGAGACCGATGGAGGATATACAATGCTGAGGAAAGACTCAGATCTGTTAATCTTGGCGGAACAGCAGTGGGTACTTCAGTTTCTGCTCCAAAAGAATATGTGTTAAATGTAAACAGCATTCTTAAAAAAATAACAAAACTACCGATAGCAAAAAGTGAAGACTTAATTGATGCAACTCAGAATTTAGATATGTTTGTTGAGGTTCATGGTATAATTAAAGCTTCAGCAGTATCCTTAATTAAAATTTGCAACGATCTAAGATTTTTATCCAGTGGTCCAAATGGTGGAATTGGAGAAATTAATTTGCCTCCCAAACAAGCCGGTTCTACAATTATGCCCGGTAAAGTTAATCCTGTTATTTTAGAAAATACGATTCAATTGTGTGAACTTGTTAAAGGACACGATCTTATAATTGCTAATCTTGTCGGAAATGGTAATCTGGAATTAAACCCTTTTATACCAATGCTGGGACATTTATTTTTGAAATCCATTGAATTACTGAAAGCATGCACAATAAACCTTGCAGCTAACTGTATTGATGGAATTTCAGCAAATGCAGAAAGGTGTAAATTAAACCTGATCAATAGTTCAGCAATTGCTGCTTCACTAATTTCCACATTTGGATACGAAACCATTCAAGAACTTGTAAATTATGCTCATAAGAATAATATTCCCTTTGTTAAAGCACTAATGAAAAGCAAATTATTAAATGAAAATGAAATGTATAACCTGATTTCAAAAGATTTAGGAATTCAAATTGAATAAAGTAGCTCAATCCGAACGAATTCATATAGCATTTATTGGAAGGAGAAATGTCGGTAAGTCCTCTCTAATGAACCGGTTTATTGGTCAGGATCTAGTGATAGTTAGTAATGTGCCCGGCACAACTACTGACCCTGTTAAAAAAGCAATGGAGTTACTCCCTTTTGGACCGGTTGTACTAATAGATACTGCTGGAATTGATGATGTGGGAGAACTTGGTCAAAAAAGAATAAGTAAAACAACAAAAATTATTTCTGAATCTGACTTTGTAATTCTGGTACTGGAATCTCAAACTGATTTATCCGAACATGAAATTACATTGATAGATCAATTGCAAGAATTCCAATTACCATATTTAATTGTTATTAATAAATCCGACCTGGGAATAAAATATGAACTCATTGAGAGACTAAATCAGCTTCAGCTTAAATATCATACAGTTTCCTGTTTAAATGATGACGGAGTATTTCAGTTAAAAGAAAAAGTTGCAAAATTACTCCCGGCAGATGAAGAATTACCATTAGTATCGGATCTGATAAAACAGCATGATATAATTGTTCTGGTTGTCCCTATTGATCTTGGAGCACCAAAGGGAAGATTAATAATGCCCCAGGTACAAACAATAAGAGAATCGCTGGATGAGGATGCAATTGTAGTAATTGCAAAGGATAAAGAATTAAAGGCTGCTCTTGAAAAATTGAAAGTTCCACCCAAACTTGTGGTAACAGATAGCCAGGCCATTATGAAAGTAAATGCCGATGTGCCGGATGAGATTCCGCTAACAACCTTCTCTATTCTTATGGCAAGATATAAAGGTGACCTACAGGAATATGTTAAAGGAATTGTTAGAATTGAAGAGTTGCAAGACGGTGACAAAGTTCTTGTTGCCGAAGCATGTTCTCATCATGCACAGGAAGATGATATCGGTCGTGTTAAAATTCCAAGATGGTTACGTCTTCACACAAAAAGGGAATTAGAGATTGATATAAAAAGTGGTCACGACTTCCCTGATAATCTTGATGAATATAGACTAATTATTCATTGCGGGGGCTGTACATTAACACGCAAAATGATGCAGACACGTATTAAGCAAGCAAAGTATTTGGGGGTTCCAATTGTAAATTACGGTGTAGCAATTTCTTATATGCACGGTGCGATGCCAAGAGCGTTAGAACCTTTCCCCGAAGCAGTTATTGAATGGAAAAAGATCAGCAAATTCTGAATTGGGATGATGTTAATTTCTTAGATTCTCAATAAGAAGTTTTATATCCTCCGGCAATTCTGAATCGAAAAAAACTTTTTGTTTAGAGTGCGGATGGATAAATCCAAGTGTCTTTGCGTGTAATGCCTGTCGTTGAATAATCTGCAACAAATTTTCCACGCGGCTTTTCATTTTCGAAAATTCTGATCCATAAACGATTTTTCTTCCACCATAAGACGGATCGCCAAAAATTGGATGCTTTATATGCGCCATGTGAACGCGTATTTGATGAGTTCTTCCTGTTTTCAATTTGAGCTTGACTAAAGAAGCAAATTCAAATTCTTCAATTACTTTATAGAAAGTGTGTGCATACTTCCCTTCAGTTTTACTAACAGTAAAAAGTTTTCTGTCTTTATTACTGCGTGTAATATTACCGATTATTTCTCCTTCACTGTTCTTAAATATTCCCCAGCAAACCGCCCAGTATTCGCGATCGATGGAGTGATTAGCAAACTGACGTGCTAACTGGGCATGTGTCCATTCATCCTTTGCAATCAATAACAATCCGCTCGTATCCTTATCAATACGATGAACAATTCCTGGTCTTCCCGGTTCATTAAGTTCACTTAATTTTTTTGTGTGATGTAACAATGCATTAACAAGAGTTCCGGAATAATTTCCTAATGAAGGATGTGCAACCATTCCCGGTGGTTTATTAACAATTAGTAAATAATCATCTTCATAGATGATGTTCGCGTTCATCGTTCGATCGATGATCTGCTGGA